>CAMFPZ010000211.1 GCA_945979635.1 uncultured Eubacterium sp. | reverse complement strand
ATATAAATCTCCTTTACGCTTATTAAAGACAATTATACAAAAAAGAGGCGGAAAATTCCACCTCTTTTCTAAAAATTATTTATTTTTTTTAGCTTCTTTTTTTGCTAATTTTTCAGCCTTACGGCGTTCAAGCTCTTCCTTTTCTTCGGCAATACGCTTTGCCTCAGCTTCGGCTTCTTCCCTTTCAGCTATAGCAACATTTTCCTTTGCACGGTCATAAAGAGCGGCAATTTCGTCAAAATGCGAGAAATTCTCTTGTTGAGTTAAGCACTTCTTTGCGTCAACGAAAGGCTTAGCAGCACGATTAAACTGTGCATGCTTATCCATTTCTTCCTTCGAAGCCTTACGAACATCCTTACGCTGTTGTGAAAGGACCTTAATTTCAGCCTTAAGACGCTTAACCTCTTCAAAATCTTTATCTTTCTTTGCGATATTAGAAAGCTTTGCAAGCTCTTCAATCTGTACATCAAGCTCGTCTTCTCGATTGAACAAATCCTCAAGAGTGTCGAAATTGAGTTCTTTGAATTCGTTTACGGCACCAAAGTATTTTGCAAATGATTTTGCGGCGGAAATACGAGTTTTAGCAAGCTCGATATAGAATTTTCTGATTTCCTTTTCTTCGTCGTTGGATTTTGGCATAGCTTTGGCATTATTGAGCACCTGCTTAACCTGCTCAATTGATGTATTCTTAATACCGTCGAGACCTGCATTAAATAATTCGGTGTATGCCATAATCTTATGCTGACCAAGCGGTGTATCGAACTTATTGAGCTCATCAACAACGAATTTGGAAATAATGATTTCTTCGTTGAATTCGAGGTCTGCTCTGTACTGTTGCTTTGCAGCCTTACGCTCTTGCTTGGTTTTTGCATTCTTAATTTCTGCCTTACTAATAACCTTTGGTGTGGCAACTGCCATTTCCTTTGCATTATTTACAAGGTCAATCATTTCAACAATATCCTTGTCCTTAAGAGCGTTATTACCATAGTCCTCGAATACTGCACGAACCTTAAGAGCACGAACATAAGACTTTTGCTTCTGTTCGGTAAGGTCGTAGAAAAAGAACGGAATAACATTCATAGTTGCACCAACAGCAGCAAGAAGAACCAGAACTCTTAAAAGAGGAAGCAAAATTCCATCTACATCATAAAGAGCTGATGATGGGTTTACAAAGTTATCCTGACCATTTGCAAGCTGTTCTGCAAGCATTTGACCGATATTTTGGTTGGCACCGGGCAAGGTTCTGTTCATAAGAGCAGCATCGCCGGTAACTCTCTTTGCTACAAAAGCGGTCATACCATATCTTTCCTGAAGAGCAGGAAGTACGCCGGCAGTGATAAGAGTGATAATGTTACCGATTGCTGTTACAGCAGCAAACATACCATCAATTCTTTCGCCTGAACGATATTGCTGGTAGTCACGAATATCCGCCTGAATGGACGGATTGAGAATGTGGGCAAACGCACCAACAAGTGCATTCATATACAAACAAGCCATAACGGCCCAAATTACATAGTTTTTGATATTTCCATCTGCTCCGCTCGAGCCGAGGAAGAACGGATACATACAAAGAATGAAGAGGATGTTGAAAAGGTTTGTAACGATTTGAACCTTTTTCTTACCCCATTTTCTAATACAAAGAGGAGCAAGAAGCATACCCCAAAGAGATGCATTACCATAAACGGTAGTGATAATAGTATATGTACCCTGTGAGCAAGCACCACCGTAGTTACAAAGCCAATAAAGAATATTTGCATAAGCGGTCTCGAGGAATCCAAGCCAGCCTGCAAGAGCAATGATCCAGAAATACTTATTCTTTGCTACCTCACGAAGAGCGTCCTTGAATTTAATTTGGACAACGTGAGTTTTTGCCTGAATAATCTTTTCCTGTGTATTTGCGTATACAATAAAAACAAGTAATGTTCCGATAACGCCGATAACCGGAAATGCAATACGATATACTCGAATATCGGTTTGGTTTGTTCCGATTGCACCTGCGATAAGAGGAATAATGATGTTATATACAGTAGGACCGAATGAATAAATTACGCTCTTTACCGAAGCAACATCAGCACGCTCCTGTGAGTTAGGTGAAAGAACATGAATAAGGTTCTCATATGCATCATAGAAGAAATAATAAAAGAATTGCAAAATGATATTGAATGCGAGAACTACCGCACACTTTGCTACATATGTTGCATCCTTACCAAAAATCTGTCCGTTGCCTGCGATGATACCAAGCTTATCGTAAGGGAACCATACCATCATAACAAAGAATATAGCACATGGTATACCCATACGAAGAAGGTACGGCCTATACTTTCCGGCTTTGTTTCGTGTATTGTCGACAATATTTGCTCTTAATGCGGTAAGAGGAATACCCGACAAAACGCCGATTACATACATAATGTACATATCGGTCATACCGATACCGATAGTACCGGACAAGAAAACATTTGTTGCACCGAGCATACAAGGTATACTCATACATACTATAAGGTCTGTCT
>CAMFPZ010000210.1 GCA_945979635.1 uncultured Eubacterium sp. | reverse complement strand
CCCTTATCGGTCGGCGGCTGTACCCTAGCTGTTGCAATACCCAAAACCTCATTAAGTTTTCCCGTTGAGATTCGCATAGAATTCTGTGAATGAACAAAAACAATTTTTTCAAACAGCTTATCAATTCTTTGTCCTGTCTTTGCTGAAATGAAGATAATCGGAGCATAGCTCATAAAGGAAAAATCAACTGCAAGTTTTTCCTTAAATTCCTTCATTGTATTAGTATCCTTTTCCAAGGCATCCCATTTATTAACCGCAATAATACAAGCCTTTCCCTGCTCAAGTGCGATTCCTGCAACCTTGCTGTCCTGCTCTGTAAAGCCCTCTACAGCATCTATCATAATAACGCACACATTAGCTCTTTCTACAGCCATTCTAGCACGAATAATACTATATTTTTCGATACTGTCGCTAACTCTGCTTTTTCGTCTCAAGCCTGCCGTATCAATAAAATTGAATTTTCCATATGAGTTTTCAATAAATGTATCAGTAGTATCTCTAGTCGTTCCTGCAATATTACTAACAATAGCACGATTTGTTCCGCTTATTTTATTTACGAGTGACGACTTTCCGGCATTAGGCTTTCCGATAATGGCAACATTGATAATTTCCTCATCATCCTCATCCTCTTCACTTTGTTCGGGGAAAAATTTAATTACCTCATCGAGCAAATCGCCGGTACCATGACCGTGAGTCGCCGATACTCCGATAGGGTCACCTAATCCAAGATTGTAAAACTCATAAAATTCCGGCTCCGGAGCACCAATACTATCGCACTTATTTACACAAAGCACAATGGGTTTATTACTCTTTTGGAGCATCGTTGCAACCTCATAATCAGAGGAAACAACCCCGCATCTCAAGTCTGTTACAAAAATAATTACATCAGCGGTTTCTATTGCAAGCTCTGCCTGCTCTCTCATTTGTGATAAAATTATATCATTACTGTAAGGCTCTATTCCGCCTGTATCAACGAGCAAAAAATTATGATTCAGCCATTCACAATCGCCGTAAATTCTATCTCTGGTTACGCCGGGCTTATCGTCAACAATCGACAATCTGGTTCCGATTAGCTTATTGAATAATGTAGATTTTCCAACATTCGGCCTTCCTACAATAGCCACAACAGGCTTAGACATAACGCTCACTCCATTTCTAAACAAGTTTTTTATAACAAGAAAGGCGGCTTAATAAAAGCCGCCATATGCTCAACAAATTAGTCCTTGCTAATAACTTCCTGACCCTTGTAGAAGCCACAGTTTGCACATACCTTATGAGGTACTGTGTACTCTTTACAATTTGGGCACTTAACAAGTGTTGGAGCCTCTGCCTTCCAAACGCTTGAGCGTCTCTTATTCTTTCTTGCTTTACCTGTTCTTCTTGCTGGTACTGCCATTTCAATTCCTCCTTATTATAAAAAACAAGTTAGTTTACTCTTCAATAAGCAAATCCGACAAAGCTGCTAACCTAGGGTCAATCTCTTTGGCACATTCGCATTTTTCATGGTTTAGATTTTTGCCGCATTTTTGACACAATCCCTTGCAATCCTCGTTGCAAAGCATCTTTGCAGGCAAAAACAACTGAATTTCCTCGCTGATTAGTTCATCTAAATCAAGCTTGTTGTTTTCGACGACTATGTAATTGTCATAATCGTCATTTTCGTTTTCCATTCTTTGAACAATAATTTTGTTCAAATCAAAGGAAAAATGTTTTTCGATATCGTCGGCACATCTATCGCACAAGCCGTAAAAATCGAAATTAACTTCGAGGTCTAAATATACAATTCCGACCTTTTGATAGGCCTTGCCCTTTACAACAGCACCGTTTTTGAGTGGGTTATAGGTGCCGTACAAAAATTCGTCGTCACAAAAAATATAATCAACATTAATAATTTCGCTAGACGAATTAAAAAGATTTGTAAAATCGAGCTGCATATATTTCACCTCAAGTTTGCACTTTTAGTATTATATATATTAAGAGCCTTTTTGTCAATAGAAAAACGAAAAAAAATGACACACCCTGTTAAGAGTGTGTCCGATAAAGTCAGATTTCTTCGCAGTAATCAAAGATTTCTACCGGAAGCTCCTCTTTGTCGCAGCTGATTGTGAAATAAAAATCAACATCCGAAGCCTCGCTCAAGCCCGAAAGCATCTCGAAAAATTGAGGAAGCTTGCTGTAATCTCTGCCGACAATCTTAAAGGTTGCGTCTACGAGTATATCGGTAACGTCGTAGTTTCCTGCACAGATGCCTGCAAGAAAGCCAAAGAAAGCCTTATGTCCGTTGATGGCATATGTTTCGGTTTCAAGCAAACGAGCCTTTGAAGAAACATCGTATGTAAGCTTCGGTTCCTTCTCAATGCAAACAATGTTGCCGTCCGAATTCTCTACGCAGGAATTAACGAGATCAATCAATTTCTTTGTTTTTCCGGCGCCTTTATTGCCAATAATAAGTTTAATCATTTTTATTTCCTCCCGTATAGGTAAATAACTCTTTAGTACATCATATCATAAACCTAATT
>CAMFPZ010000209.1 GCA_945979635.1 uncultured Eubacterium sp. | reverse complement strand
TAATAATATAGAATGTAGGGTGTGATATGATGAAAGTCTTTATTAGTTGTCTTGTTTGCAGATTTGTGCATTTCGTTTTGCAGAAGCTGGGCAGAGGAGCAACAACTATGCCGGGCAGGGCTGCTCTGAAGGTAAAACGAAATATTCTGAAAGATTTGTCAAAAAATGTAAAGGTTATAATCGTTACGGGAACGAACGGGAAAACTACCTCCTGCCGAATAATTGAAGAGGGCTTGAAGCAGGCGGGTAAGACATATTTTATCAACAAATCCGGTGCTAATCTCATCACTGGAATTACAGCATCATTCATAATGAACTCAACTATATTCGGAAAGAGCAAATACGAATACGCAATCGTTGAGTGCGATGAAAATGCCTTCAAGGAGGTTTCGAGATATATTCATTGTGATGTTGTTCTTGTCACAAATGTATTTCGTGACCAGCTTGATAGGTACGGAGAGGTTACTCATACTCTTAATGCGATAAAAGAAAGTATAAAAAATCTCCCGAACGCTACCATATGCCTAAATGCCGATTGTTCGCTTACCTATTCAATTTCCGGAGAAATACCGAATAAGATAGTTACCTTCGGTATTAATTCGCCTTTTGATAAAGAATCAAAGGCTCCTGAAATCAGTGATGCAAAGTATTGCTTGTTCTGTAAGAATGAATATAGCTATTCCTACCATACCTATGGACATCTTGGCGGCTTTGAATGCAAAAAATGTGGCTACAAACGCCCCGATGTAGATTTCGGGGTGAACAGTGTTGTTGAACTGAAGCAGAATTATTCTGTCGTTGAGGCTGATTTTGCCGGTGACAGAAATTTAGTAAAAATTAATATTGGCGGTGCTTATAATATTTATAATGCTGTCGGCTGTGCCGCCGGATTATCCTGTCTCGGTCTTGATAATGCAACTATTATCAAGGCACTCGAGGAATTCAACGGGGCATTCGGCAGAATGGAACAATTCGATTGTAAAGGTAATAAGCTGAATATTATACTCGTAAAAAATCCTGCCGGATTTTCCCAAACTATGAGTTTCCTAAAATCAATTAACGACGATTGCACCTTGATTTTCTCACTAAATGATAATGCTGCAGACGGCAGAGATGTCAGCTGGATTTGGGATGTTGATTTCGGTGATATATTTCAAAAAGCAAATATTAAGGATGTTTTTGTAACAGGAAAGCGTTGCTACGATATGGCTATTCGCCTAAAATATGAAGGCGTCGGAAACAGAGAAATACAGGTTATTGAAAACGAGGATTATAACAGACTTGTAGATATTGCCGAGTCACAGAGTAGGGATGTTTATATCATTCCGACATATACATCTATGATGACTATGCGACCTGTTATTGCAAAGAGATTGGGAGGTAAGGAATTTTGGGAATGATGATAAAAATTGCACACCTTTATCCTGATATGCTAAACCTATATGGCGATAGAGGAAATATTATTGCACTTACCTCAAGGCTCAAGGCGAGAAATATCGATGTTCAAGTCGACAGAATCACTATGGGGAAAACCTTTAACAGCGATGATTATGATATGATTTTTATCGGAGGCGGACAGGATTTCGAACAGGATGCTCTTCTTGTTGATTTGAAGCAGGGAAAGGATAAGGAGCTAAAAAAAGCTGTTGAAAGCTCAAAGGTTGTTCTTGCTATTTGCGGCGGCTACCAAATGCTCGGAAGATATTACGAAACCTATGATGGCAAGAAATTAGAATATCTCGGAATACTCGATTTTTATACCCGCGGTGAAGAAGAAAGAATGATAGGAAACTATGCCTACAAAACCAAGGAGGGCATAGAAATTGTCGGTTTTGAGAATCATAGCGGTCGAACCTATCTCGGGAAAGGTCTTGAGCCGTTGGGAACAGTAATTAAGGGCTATGGCAATAACGGCGAGGATTCAACCGAGGGCGTTAGATATAAAAATACATTTGGAACATATTCACATGGACCTGTTTTGCCGAAGAATTCGAGATTTGCCGATTTGCTTATTTCTCTTGCACTTGAGAATAAGTACGGCAGGGTTGAGCTTGAGGAGCTTGATGATACTCTAGAGCTTAAGGCACAGAAACAGGTTATGAATCTGTATATAAAATAACGGAGTAAGAATGAGTAAAGAAACTATTATTGCCGTTGCCGGAGTGTTTGAACGAAAGGAAGAAATGATACAATCGCTTTGCGAAAGGTATTTGAACAAGAATGGTATCATTTTGGAGTATTCCTTTGTCGACGGCGATAGCAGAATTGATACTTGGTCAAAATACGATAGCGTGCTTCTGGTTTTATCAGGAGATGCCGAAGCAGACGATGTGCAAAAAGAACTGCTTGTCGGTCATCCTCATTTGAGAGCGGTTGAATATAACGATAATTATGACTGCCTTTTCAGCTCGGTGTGTTGCGAAATTGATGCAATACTGAGCGGCTTGGAGATTGAAAAAAAGTTCCTTATCGAATATCCTGATTTTGAACTGCTTTCTAAGTATAAACCTTTTAGAGTTGAAATTTCCCAAACATATCT
>CAMFPZ010000208.1 GCA_945979635.1 uncultured Eubacterium sp. | reverse complement strand
AGATTCCTCTACGTCTCGTGGGCTCGGAGATGTGTATAAGAGACAGCAGTGAAGCAATAAATTCATACTACACTGACTTTGTTATAGATCAGGTTATTAACGACCTTCAAAGTGCCGGATACAGTGCAAAAAAAGCGAAGAGTATGATTTACGGCGGAGGACTAAAGATTTATTCGGCAGTTGACTTTACTGTTCAAAACGCTATGGAGGATGTCTACGAAAATTATCGCAAGATGCCGGACGAAACAGTACAGGGTGCCTGCGTAATTATGGACTATAAGGGTAGAGTACTCGGCATGATTGGCGGAACAGGCGAAAAGAAAGCCAATCGCGTTCTTAACAGAGCATGGCAGTCTACAAGACAACCCGGTTCTACTATTAAGCCGCTTTCGGTATACGGACCTGCAATAGAAAAGAGTCTGCAGGAGGACGATACTGAAATTTATTGGTCAACTCCGATTTCGGACACTCCGCTGACAAGAATTGACGGAAAGCCTTGGCCAACCAATGAGGGCGGAACTTATTCCGGCAAAACCGTTACTCTTCAGTATGGTCTTGCAAATTCGCTTAATACAATATCCGCTCGAACTCTTGATATGATTGGAACAACCTATTCCTATGAATTTTTCAAAAATAGATTCCATATTTCAACCTTGAAGGTTCAAGACTGCGACCTTGCTCCTATGGCAACCGGTGCTTTGACAAATGGTGTTACTGTTCTCGAAATGACGGCTGCATACCAAGCCTTCGGAAATGGTGGCTATTATTACGAGCCTTATTCGTATTACAAGATTGAGGATTCACAGGGCAATATAATCATTGAAAAGACTCCTGAAAAGGACAAAGAGGTTGCAGTCAGTGAAAACACAGCTTGGGTTATGAATAAAATTTTGCAAACCGTAATGACCCAAGGTACAGGTCGTTCTTATAAGCTTAGTAACATCACCTGTATCGGTAAAACAGGTACAACAACCGAATCATATGACCGTTGGTTTATGGGAGGAACTCCTGAATATATCGGCGGTGTATGGTATGGTTACGATAAGAATAAGGAGGTTGTTTATAACCTTTCTGCAAACCCTGCCGGAACAATCTGGAATATGATTATGAAGCAGGTTTATGAACAAAAGAGCAATCCTATCAGAGACTTCCCTGAATGCGATGGAGTTGTACGCAGAGAGTTTTCAACAAACGGCGGACTTTACAGCGGTTCCGGAAATTGGGGATGGTTTGATAAGAACAATCTTCCGCCTGTGACTACCTATAATAAATCGGATGATGAGGAAGAAGAAACCGAAAAGACAGATGATAAAAAGGCTGAATCCGGAAATGATTCAGACAAAAAGGACGACAAAAAAGGTGACGAAAGCTCAGGCTCCGATCCAAAGCCCGAGGAAGGTAATAATCAGCAATAATAAAAAGAGTAATGATACAAAAAAGGAAAATCAAGTAGATTTTCCTTTTTTGGTGACAGGTGAATAATGAAAATAATGTCGATTGATTACGGCGATGTGCGAACAGGAATCGCTATGAGCGATGTTAGAGGGATTCTCGCCTCTCCGTACTGTGTTATTAATCAGAGCTATCTTCCAAAGCTTGTTGATGAAATAATAAGAATAGTTAATGAAAACGAAATAGAAAAAATCATTATCGGCTTGCCGCGAAATATGGACGGAAGCTATGGTTATAGATGCGACGAATGCAAATCTCTCGGAGACGCTATTAAGGAAAAAACGGATATAGAAATTTCCTATGAGGATGAGAGATTGACCACAGTTATGGCTCATAATATTTTAACCGAAAATAATGTTCGAGGTAAAAGGCGAAAGGAAACGGTTGATGCAGTGTCTGCTGTAATGATTTTACAAAGCTATTTAGACAAAAATAAGTGATTTTTCTTCAATAGTAATCGTATTATACTACGGTGATTATTTGAGGTTTAAGTTGTTTGGAATTGAATATGAGTTTTCATATTTGTTTTTTGTTATAGTATTGATTGGTATATTTGCCGACAACAAAAATTTATTGTGCTTGGTTTTGTTTTCCGCAATTCACGAAATAGGCCATATTTTAGTGTTGTATATTATTGGTGGCAAACCGGATAAAATAGTAGTTTCATATTACGGAATCGGAATGACTCATTCTTCAATGCTTACTCCAAGTAAGGAAATTATATTTCTCTTTTCCGGAATTTTTATTAATCTAACCTTTGCTATACTTAACATTTGCAGAGAAATTAATATAAAGCTTGTGATAATGAATTCATTACCTATTTATCCTCTTGATATGGGCAGAATACTGAAATGTATACTTGATACAATACTGCCCGTTTCAATTTCTTATAAGGTCTATTTCATTGTAGGCTGGGTGTTTGAGTTATTGTTACTTGGCACTGCAATTTATTTGAAAAATATAAATTTGTTTTTTATTAGTTTATACTTGATTTTTGTTCTGGTAAGAGGTAATTTATGATAAAAAAAGAAGTTGAAAAAATTTTACAATATGTACAAAAACCTGCCAGATATGTCGGCGGTGAACTTAATAGTGTTGTAA
>CAMFPZ010000207.1 GCA_945979635.1 uncultured Eubacterium sp. | reverse complement strand
ACACAAGGAGTATCGTCGGCAGCGTCAGATGTGTATAAGAGACAGATTTCAATCATACAATAGCCGAACCCACCAATCAAAGCTATCATTAGATAATTAAAAAATACTCTCATAACTATATTTTAGGTCAATTTTTCAAAATTATTATGGTGAATTATGAAAGCAAATGAAAATGCAAATTTAATATTAAATGCCCTAAATGATTGTGGCTATGAAGCGTATTTTGTCGGTGGCTGTGTTAGGGATTATATAATGGGCAGAGAGTGTAATGATTACGATATTACCACCTGTGCAAAACCGCTCGAAATAGAAGCAGCACTCGATAAAGCTTCTATAAAGTATTTTGAAACCGGACTAAAGCACGGAACAATTACCGCTGTCATAAATGACGAATCGTTTGAGATTACAACATATAGAACCGACGGAGATTATATCGACTCGCGTCATCCCGAAAATGTTAATTTTGTTTCGAGTATTTGTGACGATTTAGCACGCAGAGACTTTACCATTAACGCTATTGCCTATAACAAAAAGAACGGAATTGTTGACAAATTCAATGGTGTCGATGATATTTCTAAAGAAATAATCCGAACTGTCGGAAATCCGAATGAGCGTTTTTCAGAGGACGCATTGAGGATTATGCGTGCACTTCGCTTTTCATCAACCTTGGGCTTTGATATAGAACAAGAAACATCCTATGCCATCCATAAAAATGCTCATTTGTTGAATAATATTTCCGTAGAGCGTATATATTCCGAGCTTATTAAGTTACTTTTGGGCGATAACTGCGAGAGCGTTTTGCTCGAATACAAGGATGTTATCGGCGTAATTATTCCGGAACTTGTTAATACCTTCGATTGCTTACAGAATACAAAATGGCATTTATATGATGTTTATACTCATACTGTAAAGTCTGTTGCCGCTTGTGCGAAAATTGATTATATACGACTTGCTTTACTTTTGCACGATGTAGGAAAGCCTGCGTGTAAAACTACCGATGAAAAAAATCAAGACCATTTCTTTGGCCATCCCAAAAAGAGCTTTGAGCTTTCAAAAGAGATCTTGAAGCGATTGAAGGTTAGTCGAGAAACAAGCAAAAAGGTTCTTACATTGGTCGAAATTCACGATAAGAAGATATATTTGACAAACGAAAGCGTAAAGCGATGGATTCGCCAACTCGGAGAGGATTTGTTCTTCGATTTTATGGATGTGAAAATTGCCGATATGAGCTCTCATAATCTTGATTATGCCGGAGATAGTATTATTCTGTTTGAAAAAATAAAAGCTTTTGCAAAATCAATTATAGAACAAAAGGAGCCATATAAAATTTCGGATTTGGCTATAAATGGAAATGACCTAAAGGAATTGGGTTATTCGGGTGAGAAAATAAAGAATGAGCTGGAAATATTAATTTCGCGTGTTTGCAATGATAAAGAGCTTAATGAAAAGGCAATACTGCTTGATATAGCAAAAAAAGACAGAAAACGATGAGTTTCGTAGTCTGTCTTTTTTACTTTGTATAAAAGAGAGTATCTCTCGGTGTTCTCGAGAATCTATATATCGAAAGCTCAAGTCCTATTGCCAAATAAATACAAAGTGATGATGAACCGCCTGCACTGAAAAGCGGCAGTGTAATACCGATACACGGAAGCAGAGAAAGCTCCATACCGACATTGACCAAAACCTGTGCAAATATCATAACCGCTATTCCGCTGCACATCAAATAGCCCGCATTATCCCTTGCACTCATTCCAATTTTTATTATTCTAACTACTAAAAACATTAGAATTAGTATAGCCGATATTGCACCGACGAATCCGAATTCTTCGCCTGCAACTGATAGTATCATATCACTTTCGTTTACAGGAACAGCACCGCTTTGAGTCATATCTCCCTGTAAAAAGCCTTGTCCAAATAAACCGCCGGAGCCCATTGCGATTTTTCCGTTATTTTGCTGATACATAGCGTCTGCAAATTCCTCCGGATAGAACAGAGCAACAATTCTTTGTCGTTGGATACCTCTTATTATTCCTGTCTTCCAAGCTAATACAAATGCTACAAATATCGAGCAAAATCCGGCAATAAAATATCCGATATGTACTCTTGCAAAAAATAACATTCCTATGAACATAACTAGAAAAATGAGTGCAGAGCCGGCATCACCCGTAAGTAATACAAGAATTATCGGAACAGCACCATGTATTACAAGCGGTATTATATTTTTTAGCTTGTTTATATTATCTCTTACTAAATCAAGATGATACGAGAACGAAATGATAAAGCCTACTTTAAGTAACTCCGATGGTTGAAAATAGAAAACCTTTAGGTCTATCCAACACTTTGAATCAGGTCTTTCCGGAGGTGCAACGCCAAACAAAAGCGTGAATATCATAAGAAATATACATCCGCCCGCGATTATTGGCCAAAATTTGGAAATGGACTCATAGTCAACATTTGAAACAACAACGGCAATAATCAGTCCTGCGAATACCGAAATGAGCATCGTTCTTACATCAGACTGTCTCTTATACACATCTGACGCTGCCGACGATACTCCTTGTGTAG
>CAMFPZ010000206.1 GCA_945979635.1 uncultured Eubacterium sp. | reverse complement strand
ACAACCGGTGACATCTACGCTTCCGATACAGCAGAAAACGGCGGCTACGGTGAAGAAAATGTTATCCGTTACAAGACAGGTGCAGAAGCAGTTGAAGCTCTCAAAGCAGACAAGGTTCAGGCTGTTATTATCGACAACGAACCTGCAAAGAGCTTCGTTGAAGCAAACGAAGGTCTTACAATTCTTGACGGTGCTTGGGTAGAAGAAGAATATGCTATCGCAATCTCTAAGGATAACGAAGAGCTTCTTAACAAGATTAACGCAGCACTTGAAGAGCTTACAGCAGACGGTACAATTCAGCAAATCGTTGACAAGTACATCCCTGCTAAGTAAAATAAGTCACTAAAAAATAATGAAAAGGCGACAGTTCTATCGCCTTTTCTTTCTGCTATTGAAAGGAGTTGACTTAAATGGCGGAATGGTTCAACAGTGTATGCGAAAAATTTATGCGTTGCTTTGTTGACAACGGCTATTGGAAATGGTTGCTCGAGGGCTTGGGCAAAACCTTAATTATTACTGTTTTTGCTGTATTAATCGGTTTTGTTTTCGGTGTTATTCTTGCAACAATTCGTTCGTCTTATGACAAGAATGAGGAATCACTCAAGCTCAGAGGCGGCTTAGGCTACACACTTCTAAAAATTGCAAATGCAATATGTAAAGCATACATCACCTTAATTCGAGGAATACCGGTCGTAGTTCAGCTTATGATATGGTATTTCGTAATTTTGGTTACACAAAAGAATGGTGTAATCATAGCAATTGTCGCATTCGGCTTTAACTCTGCCGCCTATGTTGCAGAGATTTTCAGAGGCGGAATTATGTCTATCGACGAAGGTCAGTTCGAAGCAGGTCGTTCACTCGGCTTCAACTATGTTCAAACTATGATGCACATTGTTATTCCGCAAACAATCAAAGCAGTATTGCCGACACTTCTTAACGAGATTATTGCTCTTTTGAAAGAAACATCAGTTGCAGGCTATGTTGGAATTATGGACTTAACAAAGGCAGGCGACTTAATTCGCGGAAGAACATTTGAAGCATTTATGCCTTTAATTGCCGTTGCCTTGATTTATTTTGCAACTGTATTACTGCTTACTAAGGTATTCTCAATCTTCGAAAGGAGGCTTCGTCGCAGTGAACGATAATGTAGTTATTGATGTAAAAAATCTAAAAAAGCACTATGCCGGCGGTAAAGTAAAAGCACTCGACGGGCTCAGCGTAGAAATTGACAAGGGCGAGGTTGTCGTTATCATCGGACCGTCAGGCTCAGGTAAATCAACCTTCCTCAGAAGCCTTAATCTTCTCGAAATTCCGACAGAAGGTCATATTATGTTTGACGGTGAAGATTTGACCGACCCGAAGCTTAACATCAACGCCCACAGACAAAAAATGGGCATGGTTTTCCAGCACTTCAATTTGTTCAACAATATGAACATAATCAAAAATATGACCATTGCACCTATGAAGCTCCTCAAAAAGTCAAAGGAGGAAGCCGAGGCAAAGGCAATGGAGCTGCTCAAAACCGTCGGTTTAGAGGACAGAGCACAGGCTTATCCGAGTCAACTCTCAGGCGGACAAAAGCAAAGAGTTGCTATTGTTCGTGCACTTTGTATGGAGCCTGAGGTTATGCTTTTTGACGAGCCTACCTCGGCGCTTGACCCGGAAATGGTTGGCGAGGTTTTGCAGGTAATGAAGGACCTTGCTCACAAGGGAATGACGATGGTTGTCGTTACTCACGAAATGGGCTTTGCAAAGGAAGTCGGAACAAGAGTAATCTTTATGGACGAGGGAAAAATTCTTGAACAGGGCACTCCCGACGAGATTTTCAATTCTCCTAAGGACCCACGACTTGTTGAATTTCTTTCAAAGGTTCTGTAATATCAAATAATACGGAGTAATCACCGATTCTTTGGTAATATTGACCAAGGAATCGGTGATTTTTTTGTATAGTTTTTAGTGAAATTGTTGTTAAGTTTTTGTAAAAAATATGTTATTATAAAGAAGCAGATAAATAAATTAACCGAGGGGGACAATTAATGTCAGAAAAAGATTCAAAGGTAAAAGGTCTTTTTACCGAAATCAAAACCCATTGGAACAAGCCCGCTAAGGGCAAATACGTTCCGTACAAAGAATATCTCGATATTCTTTTCGGTGTAGGTGCAAACTATGCAGGCTCCAAAACCTTGGAGTACATAAGCTTTGCCGCAGGCTGCTATTTGATGATGTATCATTACAAGCTGCCGTATCTCACCTACGCAATTATCGGACTTATCAATATGCCGCTGAACTATGTCTGGACGCTTATCGGCTGGATAATCAACGACAACCTTGGATTTTTGCCTAAAAAAACAGAGCGTAAGTTCAATCTTCTGTATCTGTTCCTTGCAGTTGCGGGACTGTTTTTGATTTTCTTCGATTTCACTCCTTACCTGCCGGAAACAAACAAGCTCGTTGCATATCTCAACGGCTTAGAGGGTATTTCCGCCGCTTCGGCTATCAAGATTTTCGGTACCCATATTTTATGGAACGGCTGGGCAGGCGCAAGAAATATTTTCTGGCGTAAGAA
>CAMFPZ010000205.1 GCA_945979635.1 uncultured Eubacterium sp. | reverse complement strand
CGACCATAGAAAAGGTGCTTGATAATATTATGAGTCGTACAGGCAGTCATAGTAAAAAGATGATTAAGGCTTACGAAGAGTCTATGAAGTAAGAAGCGGAATGGAAGGCGGGCGTTGCCTGCCAATCATAGCGAAGCTA
The DNA here is from genome assembly GCA_945979635.1 of uncultured Eubacterium sp. Taxonomy (GTDB): domain Bacteria; phylum Bacillota; class Clostridia; order Oscillospirales; family Acutalibacteraceae; genus Eubacterium_R. The sequence continues at coordinate 2,438 of CAMFPZ010000205.1, read as the reverse complement.
TGGTTTTTGCTTTGTTATTTTGACATTTTTATTAAAAATCCCCTAATACACAGGTATTGGGGGATTTTTTGATATTCGTTTTAGTTATTGCTTTGGTCCTGTGTTATTATTGAATAAACACCGGCGTGATTTGAGGAGCCGTAGCCGATATAGGTTTTGCCCGGATTAAGCGACAGATTATTTCCATTAGTATCCTTTATCCAAAGCTTTTTATCGCTCACTCCCCAAGTAATTTCGATTGATGTACCTTCGGAGCAAAGCATTCCCTTTCCGCCGGAAAGCAGATAATCACAATAGGTTTCGCTTTTGCCGGAGCCCTTATAATTCTCCTTGACAACATATCGGGTTTCATCGAGCAGGAAAATAAGATTTTCCCAGCCTGCATCGGAGTTACCAAACTGCGAATCAAAATCGGAAGTAATATATCTATGCTCTGCTTGGTCATACTCAAATACGGCTTTTTTTGGACATCTCGACGACCATTCAAAGCCGACCTTCAAAGCCGAATTATTCGAAAGCTTCTTTGCTTGCTCGTTAAACTCAAGGGCTGTAAATTTCGAAGGGTTCAAAGTAGTATTTATTTTTTTCTCATTCAACAATTCTGCAACATTTTCGCCATTCAAAAAGCCTGTATGCTCAACTGTTTTTGTTCTTGAGTAATCTCTGCCGAAATACCCTCCCTCGCTCAACGAGAGAAGATTAATATGGTCGATATTTTCGTTCACAAAGACATCATCTGCTCCGACATATCCACCTCCCGAATGAGATAATCCTGCGTGGATGAACACAGCATCAAACAGCTGTGAAAAGCGAATGAACGGAGGCCTTGCCGAGCGAGTCGGTCCAATCTGCTTAGGCATATTGGTATAGTCGGCATAAAAAAACAGCATTCTGGTTGAGAACTCACTTTCTCCCTCCAAAACAATATCGGCCTCACTCAAGCCCCACTGTGGCTTTACGGCAGAAGTTGAATACTCATTTTCTACTACAACGGCGACAGGTCGCTTATCAAGAGCGGATTCATTAAATCCACGCTCACCTGTAAGCGGATTTTTCGGTGAATTGTCGACAGTGGTCTCTTCAACCGTTACAACAGGTTCTGCTTTATTATCAGGCTCTTCAACGCCCTTGTCATAAAAAAAGCCAAAGAAAACACCGACACCGATAGCAATAATTGCACATACTATAGCGAGGGCTATTGCAATTCGTTTATTCTTCGTTGATTTATTTTCTTCCACCTCTTCGTATCCGTCATCGGAATAATCGGCAAAATAAAAATCACGTTTTTCACCCTGCGACAAATCATCCTGTATTATTTCTCCGGTTGGTAAGGTTCCCGTTTCAGATTCACTTGCCTCAGGTTCAAGTTGTTTTTCTTCTGTTGAATCCTCGTTAGGAAACGAAAAAACTATTTCTTCAGCAGGCTCCTGATTATACTCCTCACCAAAACCCGATTCGATTTTTCTGCTATTTATTTCTTTAAGTATTTCATCAATTTCTTTTTCGTCCATATAAGCTCGGGAGAATCCCGCCTCCTCTTATTTTTCTAAAATATTATACCACGAAATTGATATAATTCTACATATATTACTAAATTGTAACACTATTGAAAAACTTTCATAATTAGTGTATAATGTAGGAAACGGAGGTGAGCTCATGCCGAAAACTATACCTATTATTATCACAAATGACAAAATTCTAGTCAAAGAAAAAGACAGTGACAAATTCGTTATATACAGTGCAGACGGAATAATTGACGAACCGAATATACCCTTCTATCATCAATTCGCAAAAAAAATCAGTGAGAGTCAATTCTATTTCAAGGACTTTATGAGAAAGCTATACGGAAAGAAGGTCAACAAATATGTTCTTGCAATAATTGTACCGGACGATACAAGTGCACTGGAGCAAATTTTTATTAAAGAATTTTTCCTTCACAGCGACACCTGTAAAGCGGTTGCACAAACCACAATGGCTCAAATCCTGACAAAAGACTATGCAAGATACATTTCGGTTTCACGCTCACACAGAAATATTATATTGCAATACATCGACGGTGGCGAAATTCTTGCTCAAAAGCTTTACGATACGGATTCGTATGACGCGTCCCAAATCATTGAAGACGCAAAGAGAATACACATTGATGTTGAATATTCCGAGGTTCCAATATTCATCAATAATTTCAATATGAATATGGACGACTTTTCCGATAAGGGCTATGTCGTTTCGACAAAGGAGCTTCTCGATAAAATAGCAAATGTGCATATAGAAAAAGAATAAAACAATCACCTCTGCAAAAAATAATACAGAGGTGATTTTAATGAAAAAAAGGAAAAACAGCAGAAAAAATGATGATTTAGATAACACAAAGGAAATAATAGATTTATCAAAATTCATTCATCCGGATATGGTTAAGCTTGACGAAAACGGCTCATATA
>CAMFPZ010000204.1 GCA_945979635.1 uncultured Eubacterium sp. | reverse complement strand
TTATTATTTATCAACCAATTTGCTGAATTAAATTGGATTAATACGGATTAAAAGCCAAATGGATTTGAATTATTCCTACCCATCATTTTTTCGGCCATTTCAGGATTTTGTTGCATCAAGCGACGCATCTTCTTGCTAATCTTCGGACCCTTTCCGCCGCCGATTTGCTTAACCATTTTTTGCATTTGCTTGAACTGTGCAAGAAGCTTGTTGACATCCTCAACACTTCTTCCGCAGCCTGCTGCAATACGACGCTTACGCGACATATTTATGATTTCAGGCTTTTCTCTTTCCTGCTTTGTCATAGAATAGATAATAGCACGAAATCTGTCGAACGCCTTTTCGTCTATATCCTCGTCCTTAATTTGCTTGCCGATACCGGGAATCATTTTTATAGTGTCCTTAAGCGAGCCCATACGTTCAATTTGCTCAAACTGGTCGAGCAGGTCGTTAAGGTCAAATTTATTCTTCGCAAGCTTTTTTTCGAGCTCGGCAGCTTTCTTTTCGTCAAGTGCCATTTCCGCCTTTTCGATAAAGGAAAGGACATCACCCATACCCAAAATACGGGAAGCCATACGACTCGGATGGAAGGTTTCGAGATTGTCGAGCTTTTCACCTGTACCGACAAACTTGATAGGCTTTCCTGTCACGGCTCTTACGGACAATGCCGCACCGCCACGAGTATCGCCATCAAGCTTTGTTAGGATTACACCGTCAATACCGAGCGTTTCGTTAAAGCTCTTTGCAACATTAACTGCATCCTGACCTGTCATAGCGTCGATAACGAGCAGAATTTCGTGAGGATGAACTGCACCTCGGATATTAGTAAGCTCCTCCATAAGAGCTTCATCTATATGCAAACGACCGGCGGTATCTATAATTACATAATCGTGACCGTGGTCCTGTGCAAATTTAATTGCCTGTGATGAAATTTCAACGGGATTTGCCGTGCCCATTTCGAAAACAGGTACATCAACCTGTGAGCCTACAACCTGAAGCTGCTTTATAGCCGCAGGACGATAAACGTCACAAGCTACGAGAAGCGGTCTGTGCCCTTCCTTCTTGAGCTTCAATGCTAACTTACCGGAATGGGTTGTCTTACCGCTACCCTGCAAGCCGCACATCATAATGATGGTTGGCGGATGCTTTGCGATAGTAAGCCTTGCCTCGGTCGATCCCATAAGCTCTGTAAGCTCTTCGTTTACTATCTTTATTACCATTTGGCTCGGTGTAAGGGATTCCATTACATCGGAGCCGATAGCTCTTTGGGTTACCTTATTTGTAAATTCCTTTGATACCTTGTAGTTTACATCGGCCTCGAGGAGTGCCAAACGCACCTCTCTCATAGCCTCTTTAACATCCGCTTCGGTTAGCTTACCCTTTGCTCGAAGCTTCTTAAATGAATTTTCAAGGCGTTCGCTGAGTCCTTCAAAAGCCAAGTAATCACATCCTATTGAGATATTCGCAAAGAGCCTTTATCTTTGCTACATTATCGTTTATTTCCTTTGATACGACACTTTCGTTAGTAAAGTCATATATCTTATCGGCACAGGCACTGATATCACTCAGTCCCCTTGTTAGTTCAGAAAAACGCTTTGCAAGACCAAGCTTATTCTCCATATCAAAAAGAATGTTCTCGGCACGCTTTATTGCATCACGCACACCCTGTCGGGTTATGCCCTCGTTTTCTGCTATTTCGGAAAGAGAGAGGTCGTCGTTATAATAATAATCCAAAAAGCTGCGTTGTTTTTCTGTTAGGCATTCGCCGTAAAAATCAAGCAGATAGGATATTTCCAAATTCTTCGCCAAAATCTCTCCTCCTCTGTAAAGCACTTTGCCTTTGTAAAGCAATTCATCTTTACACCGGATATATTATATAGTACGAAAGAACAAATGTCAAGAAATAAAAACAAAAATATGAATAATTTTATTGCATTTAACGCTTTACTATGCTAAAATACAGCAAGGTGGTTATATGAAGGATTTATGGAAAAATAATTTAAGAGATATTGAGCCTTATGTTCCGGGTGAGCAGAGCAAGGACAGAGATATAGTAAAAATCAACGCGAACGAAAACCCTTATCCGCCTTCACCCAAGGCAGTTGAGGCATTAAAGAATTTTGATACAAGCAAGCTTCGTTTTTATCCACAGGCTAATGCAATCGCACTAAAGGAGGCCATTGCCGAGTTTTACGGCGTTAAGGCGGAAAATGTTTTCGTCGGTAACGGAAGCGACGACGTTTTGGCACTTGCGTTTCAGGCTTTTTTCAACAGCGAAAAGCCTATTGCATTTCCAGACATAACATATAGCTTTTATCCTGTTTGGTGCAGACTTTTAGGTATTGAATATATTAATTATCCGCTGGATGAAAATTTCAAAATTAATGTTGAAGATTACAAGGAATCTAATGGCGGAGTAGTTATACCGAATCCAAACGCACCGACATCCATCGGAGAGGGCAGAGAATTTATTGAAAAGCTGATGGAATACAATCAAGACAGCGTTGTAATTATTGACGAAGCATACTGCGATTTCGGCGGTGTAAGCCTGTCTCTTATACACATCTCCGAGCCCACGAGACGTAGAGGAAT
>CAMFPZ010000203.1 GCA_945979635.1 uncultured Eubacterium sp. | reverse complement strand
TGTTCTCGGTTCAACAATGGTAACCGCAAACCAATGTGCAGACTATATCGGTAATTATCTCATCATTCAAAACGCTACTGACTTTTCAAACATCTTTGATGCAAACGGAAGAATTCTTGCAGAACAAATTACAAACGAAGCAGGAAAGCTTGTATACAATCTTGACATCAGAGAAGCATACAACTTTAAGCTCTTTGGCGGACTGTCAATTCCACGCGGTACAATCGTTACAACCCTGACAGTTGCTATCGGTGTCGGTATGGTACCTGCTATGGCTCTCTTCCCTGTTCTCAGAAAGAAGCTCAGCCTCAAGCAAATCTACATCGGCTCTGCCGCATTCGGTCTCATTGTTCACGCACTTTGCTATGTGATATTCTCAGGCGACATTGCAAGCGTTACAGACAACAAGATTATTCTTCTTTGGGTATTCCTCTTCTTAATGGGCTTACCTCTCGGTATCTACAATGTAATTACCTATGCACTTATCGCTGACGCAGTTGATTATATGGAATGGAAAACAGGCGAAAGACACGAGGGTGTTTGCTTCTCATTCCAGACATTCCTTTCAAAGGTTAATGCAGCTATCGCAACATTCGTATTCGGTCAAATCCTCAGCACAACAAACTTTAAGGAAATTGACAAGTCTCTTGTTGATATCGGCGGAAGACAAATTTTCTTCCAACAGGATGTTCAAACTCAAAAGATGTTACTTCTTCTTGTAACAATCGTTCCTGCTGTCGGCTTCCTTCTTACAATCATTCCAATGCTTTTCAATGATTTCACAGGAAAAACAAAGGAAAATGCTCAAAAGGAGCTCGAGGAAGCAAGACAGGCAAAGATGCACAGCACCCAAGACTAAGCTGTCGATAAATGGTCTGAACCATGCCAAAATAAAACCAAATCAACTAAAGCCACCCTGCATAAGTGAAGTGCGGTAAGGCTTTGATTTGACAAAAGATTATTAATGATATAAACGAAAAAAGGACACCCCCCTTGAGGGGATGTCCTTTTTCGTTTAGTCTTTTTCGAATGGATAAACAAGTCCCATTTGCCTTCTGCACTCGTCCATTATCTCCAGACAATCGAGAGTGGCTGAAAACGGAATATAATCGGACTCAAGCTTACCCTGCCTGATTTCCTCCCCGGCTCTGCTGAATTCGGTAAGATAATCGGTTTTGCCTCTAAAGGTCTGCTTTGCTTTTCCATTCTTGAGCGTTGCCCTTGAAGCCATATGGAAGAATGCAGGAAGGCTTATGCTTCCCTTTGTACCATTAATAATACAATTCTCCTTTAGCCTGCAAAGCGACATATTCAAGGTGCATTTGAAGCCGTCGTATTCCAAAATAACTGTTTCGCTGATGTCAATTCCGTTTTTCAGCCTGCCCTTGCAGGATATGCTCTTCGGATAACCGAAAATATTATAGCAATATGTAATCGGGTAAATTCCGATATCAAGAAGAGCACCGCCGGCAGTTTCGGGCATAAGCAATCTTGAGGTTTTCGGCATCAAAATTCCGGGAAAGGCATAATTTATTTCAACATCCGTAACATCGCCAATCTCTCCGCTGTGAACCCATTTTTTAACCGTTAAGGCAACATCCGAAAACCAAGTCCACATAGCCTCGCAAAAATAGACATTCTCGCTTTTCGCCGTTTCTATCATCCGCTCTGCCTCTTCCCTGCTAACTCCGACAGGCTTTTCGCAAAGAACAGGCTTTTTGAGCTTCATCGCCCTAATTGCATAATCAAGATGTGAGGTATGAGGCGTTGCTATATACACTGCATCAACGTCCTCACGATTAACCGCCTCTTCAAAACCGGCACAAGCCTGAGCACCATATCTTTTTGCAAAAGCCCGTGTCTTTTCGGCATTTCTTCCATAAACGCTTACGATTCTGTGCCCACCATTCAAAATATCATTCGCCGTTGAATGAGCAATATTTCCGCTTCCGATATAAGCCCATCTGAATTTTTCCATTTTCGTCTCCTATTTCAACTTTTTTATTTTATTTCCCTTTACGAAATATGCCGCCTTCGCCACATCAATCATCGGCTTATCGACCATATTGTCGGTATAGAATTCGTCAATCACTGCATTTCCGAACTGCTCAAAAAAAGTTTTCGGCTTATTGTCCCTAAAGTTTAAATATTCCACCTCGAGCGTTTCGGGATTAACAATAGAGCATATGCAATGCTTCACACCGAGCCTTTTACAAAGCTCATCCATAATCAAATTCAGTGACGCAGTTATGATTATATCGTCCTCCTGCGGATGATACCACGGCTTAATCCTATCTATATGCTTGTCCCAAAAAACGCGTATCATTTCGTCCTTATTATTAAAGGAATGAATGTAGTCGTAAGCATATTTCTTCACAGCCTGCTCCAAATCCTCCATAGTCGTTTTTCCGAGCTTATATTTAATAAGATTATAAAACACAATCGGAATATATCTAGCAACACGCGGATTGTACCTTATACTAAACAAGTAAAAATCAAAAACGCTCTCACCATCGTATATTGTATTATCAAAATCAAAAGCTCTCATACCTGTCTCTTATACACATCTGACGCTGCCGACGATACTCCTTGT
>CAMFPZ010000202.1 GCA_945979635.1 uncultured Eubacterium sp. | reverse complement strand
ATTCCTCTACGTCTCGTGGGCTCGGAGATGTGTATAAGAGACAGGGGCAGCACAGACCGAGCGTAGCTTCGAAAACTTTAAGATTGGCTCAGGCGTTGAGCTTATGCCAAGAGCAATTACTTATGCATTCGGAATTTTGAAAAAGGCTGCCGCTATAGCAAACAATAAGCTGAAGCCGGAAAAGATGACTGATGAAAAGCTTGCGGCTATTTCGCAGACCTGTGATGAAATCATAGCAGGTGAGCACAACGACCATTTCCCACTTGTTGTTTGGCAGACAGGCTCAGGCACACAGTCAAATATGAACGCAAACGAGGTTATCGCAAACAGAGGTAACGAGATTGTAGGTAAGAAGCTTCTTCACCCAAACGACGACATCAATATGTCACAGTCCTCCAACGATACATTCCCGACAGCAATGAGTATTGCGGCTGTAATCGGAATTGAGGACAAGGTATTCCCTGCACTCGACAAGCTTATCGGCACACTCAAGAAGCTTGAGGCGGAGAACGAGGGTATCGTTAAGTCGGGCAGAACTCACCTTCAGGACGCAACTCCAATTACATTTTCACAGGAAATCAGCGGTTGGAGAACCTCTCTTGAGAAGGATAGAAGGCTCCTTGAAATTGCTCTTCCGGAGCTTAAGGAATTGGCACTCGGCGGTACTGCAGTCGGTACAGGACTAAACGCACCGGAGGGCTTCGATGTTCTCGTTGCCGAGGCTGTCAGCGAAATTACAGGCAAGAAATTCGTAACAGCACCAAACAAGTATCACGCACTTACATCAAAGGACGAAATCGTATTTGCTCACGGTGCTCTCAAGGCACTTGCGGCTGACCTTTGGAAGATGGCAAACGATATTCGTTGGCTCGCATCGGGTCCGAGACTCGGTCTTGGCGAAATTACAATTCCCGAAAATGAGCCGGGCTCATCAATTATGCCGGGCAAGGTTAATCCGACTCAATGTGAAGCTGTAACAATGGTAGCGTGTCAGGTTATGGGCAACGACGCCGCTATAGGCATTGCCGCTTCGCAGGGTAACTTTGAGCTCAACGTATTTATGCCGGTTATTATCTACAATTTTACACAGTCGGTTAGACTTCTCAAGGATTGTATGATTTCGTTCAACGATAATTGCGTAGTCGGAATTAAGGCAAATGCAGAAAAGATGCACAATAATCTTCATAATTCGCTTATGCTCGTTACTGCCCTTAATCCGTATATCGGATATGAAAATGCCGCAAAGACAGCAAAGAAAGCCTTTACAGAAAATATTTCATTAAAGCAGGCGTGCGTTGAACTCGGCTTCCTCACAGAAGAAAGATTTGATGAGGTATTCCATCCGGAGCAGATGGTGTGATTTATCACAAAGAAACACTCAGTAAAAAGGAGAATAGGTATGACTTATAGTTATTATCCGGGTTGTACTTTGAAGAATAAGGCAAAGGATTTGGACGAATATGCTCGCAGCTCGGCAAGAGCTCTCGGCATTGAGCTTGTTGAAATCGACGAGTGGCAGTGCTGCGGCGGTGTTTATCCTTCGGCAAGGGATGAGATTGCAACAAAGCTTTCGTCTGTTCGTGCCTTGATGAAGGCAAAGGAGCAGGGACAGGACCTTGTTACTATGTGCAGTGCCTGCCATAATGTAATCAAGCAGGTTAACAACGATATGAGGGATGAGGAAATTTCCGATAAGGTTGCTCGTTATATGGGACTTGACGAGCCGTATACGGGCGACACAAGGGTTGTTCATTATCTGGAGCTTCTTCGCGACACAATCGGCTTTGACCAAATAAAAAAGAGCGTTACTAATCCGCTTAAGGACAAGAAAATTGCCGCATATTACGGATGTCTTTTGCTCCGTCCGGGCAAGGTTATGCAGATGGACAATCCGGAAAATCCGACCATTATGGAGGATTTGATTTCTGCAATCGGAGCGACTCCTGTAAAATACGCACTCCGTAATGAATGCTGCGGCGGATATACAACAATCGGCAATAAGCAAATTGCAGTCCAAAGAGCAAATGCTGTTTTGGAAAATGCTGTGAGCAACGGTGCCGAAATGATTATTACCGCTTGTCCGCTCTGCCTTTATAATTTGAAGAAAAACGCAACGAAATTTGATATTCCCGTTGTTTACTTTACAGAGGCTTTGGCACAGGCACTCGGACTTATTGAGGAATAGGAGGACTGCGTAATGGAAAACAAAAATCTAAAGGAGCAGGTTCTTCGTTCTTACGGCAATAATCCGCTCAAATGTATGGGTTGCGGAAAATGTTCGGCAACCTGCCCAAATTTTGATAATATGGAATATCACCCACATCAATTTGTTTCGATGGTGAACAAGGGCAGGATTGAGAAGCTTCTCGAAAGCGAATCGCTTTATACCTGTCTTTCGTGTATGGCGTGTCTTGAAAGATGTCCGAGAGGTGTTGAGCCTTCGAAGCTTATTGAGGCGGTTAGACTCGCAAAAATCCGTCAGCAGGGCGAGAATTACATTAAACCGCAGGACATCCCCGAAATGTGGGATGAGGATTTGCCGCAGCAGGCAATCGTTTCTGCTATAAGAAAGTATTGGAAGTAAGGAGGAGTAAGCGAAAATGCA
>CAMFPZ010000201.1 GCA_945979635.1 uncultured Eubacterium sp. | reverse complement strand
TCCTAAAGGAAACCGATATAAAACAGTATATTGAAAAGTACAATATTTCAATAAGAGATAATAATGTTGTGCTCAATGTAAGATTGCTTGCAGGTCAGGATAAAAATCTAAATCCGACACTGTTATTTGATACAATAATCCGACTTATAGATATGGATTATGAATGGAAGAGTATCGGAAGAATAAAGCTTTTAACAAAAGATTTGAAGGAATATAAATAAAATGCTTGCATTTTTAAAAAGTTTGTGTTATTATATTTCAGCATTTATCCGTTGCATACTCTTGCAACGCGTAAAATGTAGCGTTTCGCATTTTAGAAGATGGTCCGCTGTCGTGTGATAAGAACATCTCATAAATTATAAGGAGGAAATAAAATGGACGCATTAAAGCTTATTGCACAAGACAACATCAAGGCTGAAGTACCACAGTTCTCAATCGGTGATACAGTTAGAGTATCTGTTAATATCCGTGAAGGACAGAGAGAAAGAATTCAGAATTTCGAAGGTACAGTTATTGCAAAGAAGGGCTCAGGTATTTCTGAAACATTCACAGTTCGCAGAGTATCTTATGGTGTAGGTATCGAGCGTGTATTTCCACTTCACTCACCAAACGTAGTAGAGGTTAAGGTTGTTCGTTACGGTAAGGTAAGAAGAGCTAAGCTTTACTATCTTCGTGATAGAGTCGGCAAGGCTGCAAAGGTTAAAGAGCTTCTTAAGTAATGGCTAAAAAATAGTCGTATTGCAGGATTGCCTGTGATACGACTTCTTTTTTATATTTGATTATCAAAAGAGTATATTATATAATAACCTTAAGGTGGTGACGATATGGGAGATTCAATTAAGCAACAGGTACAATGGTTTCCGGGACATATGGCAAAAACCCGCAGATTGATTAAGGAGGCTCTTAATTTAGTTGACGGTGTGGTTGTTTTGCTTGACGCAAGAGTGCCATATAGCTCCCAAAATCCGGAGCTTGATGATATTATAAAGAACAAACCGAAAATCGTATTGCTTAATAAATGCGATGTTGCAAATCCAAATGCCACCTCTCTTTGGCTAAAGTATTTTAGAAATCAGGGTGCTTATGCACTTGCCGTTGATTGCAAAAGTGGTAAGGGCTTGAACAGATTTGATGAAATCGTAATGGAAGCACTTGCAAAAACTATCGAGAAGAATAACCAAAAGAATATGGCAGGAAAGCCGCTTCGTCTTATGGTTGTAGGAATTCCTAATACAGGAAAATCCTCGTTTATTAACAGAATGGGAAAAAACTCAAAAGCAAAGGTAGAGGATAAGGCAGGTGTCACTCGACAGAATCAATGGTTTGTAGTCGGTAATGGTATTGAACTTCTCGATACTCCGGGAGTGTTGTGGCCAAAATTCGATGACCCTGAGGTCGGTGATAAGCTTGCATTTATCGGTTCTGTTAAGGATGAAGTAACCGATAAAGAAACTATCGCTTGTAGACTTCTTGAGACTCTGTCAAAAACTAATCCTCAGGCTATTGAACAACGCTATAAAATTGACAGTGTAGATGGATTACAGGGATGGGAAATTCTCGAGATGATTGGCAAAAAGAGGGGCTTTTTAATCAAGGGCGGCGAAATTGATTACGAAAGAGCTTCTGTTATTGTAATGGATGAGTTTAGAGGAGGAAAGCTTGGGCGTATAAGCCTTGAGTTGCCGTGATATGAAGAAAACAAATGAAAATATTGATTGGCTGGAATTTGAAAAAATAGCAGAATTTAACGGATTTGAATATATTTGTGGCGTTGATGAAGCAGGAAGAGGTCCTCTTGCCGGTCCTGTTTTTGCTGCTGCTGTTATTCTTCCAAAGGGTTGCATTATTGAGGGTGTGAATGATTCAAAAAAGCTTTCCGAAAAGAAGAGAGATGAGCTGTTTGACAAAATAAAGCAGGAAGCACTTTGCTATTCCATAGCAAGTGTTGATGAAAAGGTGATTGATGAAATCAATATACTAAACGCAACCTTTCTTGCTATGGAAAAGGCTGTTAAGGGATTAGAGATTAAAGCGGATTATGCTTTGATAGATGGTAACAGAGCACCAAAGAATTTAGATATAAGTGTCGAAACGGTTGTAAAGGGTGATGCAAGGTCCGCTTCTATCGCCGCTGCATCAATTCTGGCAAAGGTATCCAGGGATAGATATATGCTTGAGCTTGCAGAAAAGTATCCGCAATACTGCTTTGAAAAGCACAAGGGCTACGGAACAAAGCTTCATTATGAAATGCTTGATGAATACGGACCGAGCGATATACATAGACAATCCTTTCTGAAAAGCTGGTACGCAAAGAATGAATAATACCGGACGATTGGCCGAAATGAAGGCCGCCAACTTTATGCGAAAAAAAGGGTATGACCTTATTGAGCATAGCTACACTACGCGATTTGGTGAAATTGATTTGATTTTTGAATATAACGATATGATAATTTTTGCTGAGGTTAAGGCAAGAAGCGATGGAAGCATAGCTATGCCCAGAGAATTTGTTGATTCAAAAAAGCAGGAAAAAATCATATCGTCTGCCGGTGTATATATTGCAGAGCATAAAATAAAAAAGCAGATTCGTTTTGATGTAATTGAAGTATATTTAG
>CAMFPZ010000200.1 GCA_945979635.1 uncultured Eubacterium sp. | reverse complement strand
ATATTATGTGGGAGGTGTTTTGATGAAGATAACGACCGAAAAGGCCGGAATAAAGCAAAATGCGTTTAAGATAGGTATTATCGTTGTAGTTTTGATTCTTTTGGGATTCTGTTCGTTCAATATTGCATCAAACGCCGCCGACATAAACAGAAAAAGAGCCGAGCTTTCCGAAAAGCAGGCTGTCCTTGATTCCCAAATCGCCGAAAACGACAAGCTTAAGGAAATTCTCGAAAGCGATGACAAGAGCGAATATATGGAACAGGAGGCTCGCAAGAAGGGTTACAGCAAGGACGGCGAAATTATTTACTACGATAGTGGTTCGTAAAAGAATTAATTCATCGGGCGGCTTATACTGCCCGATATTTTTTTGTAAGGAAGAAAAACGATGTATATGAAAATGGTTGCACCCTGCCTATTTGGGCTTGAGGGTGCTGTGGCTGATGAACTGAGATTTATGGGAGCAAAGAATGTTCTCTCTCAAAACGGGAGAGTTTTTTTCGAGGGCGATGAAAACATCTTGGTAAGAGCGAATCTTTGCTCTCGCTTTGCTGAAAGAATTTTGATTGTTCTTGATATATTTGAAGCATATACCTTTGAGGAGCTGTTTCAAGGGGTGAAGGCTTTGCCGTGGGCGGAATTCATTGGAAAGAACGATGCCTTTCCCGTTAAGGGCTATTCGATTAATTCGGAGCTTCATTCTGTTCCGGATTGTCAAAAGATTATAAAAAAGGCGATTGTTGAAAATCTTAAGGAGGATTATGCTGTTTCCTGGTTTGAGGAGTCGGGCCCGATTCACCAAATACAGTTTTCTATTATGAAAAACGAAGCTACGATTATGCTCGATACCTCCGGAAAGGGACTGCATAAGCGAGGCTATCGTCCGGTTGGAAATGACGCACCTATTCGCGAAACTCTTGCTGCGGCGATGTGTTATTTTTCGAAGCTTCGTCATTTTCATACTATGCTTGATCCTTGTTGCGGAAGCGGTACAGTGCTTATTGAGGGTGCTATGCTTGCGAACAATATCGCACCGGGTATTAATCGAAATTTCGATATAGAGCGTTGGGAATTAATCGACGACAGTGTATGGAAAGCAGAAAAGGAAAGATGCCGTGATTTAGTTAAGATCGACACTGATTTTGTTGCCTTCGGCTCCGACATTGACCCTCATGCGATATCACTTACACAAAAAAATGCAAAAAATGCAGGTGTTGATAATTTTATCCGCACCGATGTTTGCGATGTTTTAAATGCCGACCTTTCTTTCGAAAAAGGAACGCTTATTACCAATCCTCCATACGGCGAAAGAATGCTCGATTTACGCCAAGCAGAGAGGCTGTATCGTGTTATGGGCGAAAGATTTATTCAAAAGCACGGTTGGAGCTATGGTATTATTTCACCGGATGAGGAGTTTGAAAAATGCTTTGGCAGGCGTGCCGACAAACGCAGAAAGCTATATAACGGTATGATAAAATGCCAATATTATATGTATTTTAAGTAAAAGTCGAGTTACTTCGGCTTTTATTATTGCATAAATATGCTATATTTTATGAAATATTTGTTAAGCCTATTGACAAATAGGGAAATAATGCTAAAATAGGTATTAGCACTCGGATATATAGAGTGCTAAATTATCAGTTAATTATTTTACAGAGGTGATATAAAATGACAATTAAACCATTAGCAGACAGAGTACTTTTGAAATCTGTTGAAGCAGAGGAAACTACCGCTTCGGGCATTATACTTGCTGCTGCTGCACAGGAAAAGCCTGAAATTAGTGAGGTTGTTGCAGTGGGTCCCGGAACAGAAAAAAATCCGATGACGGTTGCAGTAGGCGATAAGGTTATCATCAGCAAGTATGCAGGAACTCAGGTTAAGGTTGACGGTGTAGAGTACACTATAACCGAGGTTAAAGAAATTCTTGCAGTAGTAGATTAATAGGAGGTTGTTTAGTTATGGCAAAGGATATTATTTATGGCGAGGATGCCAGAAAGGCTCTTCAGGCGGGTATTGATAAGCTTGCCGATACAGTAAAGATTACTCTCGGTCCAAAGGGTAGAAATGTAGTTTTGGACAAAAAATACGGCTCACCGCTTATTACAAATGATGGTGTTACTATCGCAAAGGAAATCGAGCTGGATAACCCTTTCGAGAATATGGGTGCACAGCTTGTTAAAGAGGTTTCTTCAAAGACAAATGACGATGCCGGTGACGGAACAACAACTGCAACCCTTCTTGCACAGGCACTAGTTAGAGAAGGTATGAAGAATGTTGCGGCAGGTGCAAATCCGATGACAGTAAAGAATGGTATTAAGGGTGCCGTTGATGCTGTTGTTGAAGCTGTAAAGGCACAGAGCAAGGCAGTAAAGGATAACGATGATATTGCCAGAGTTGCGACTGTTTCAGCCGCTGACAGCTATGTCGGTTCTCTTATCGCAGAGGCTATGGAAAAGGTCAGTGCCGACGGTGTTATCACTATTGAGGAATCAAAAACAGCCGATACAGTATGTGAGGTTGTAGATGGTATGCAGTTCGACAGAGGCTATATTTCACCTTATATGGTAACAGATACCTGTCTCTTATACACATCTCCGAGCCCACGAGACGTAGAGGAAT
>CAMFPZ010000199.1 GCA_945979635.1 uncultured Eubacterium sp. | reverse complement strand
TGCCAATGCAGGATTAATATGACCTGCTGTGCCTCCTGTTGCGAATAAAAATCTCATTTTTTCACCTACATTTTCTTTGTATTTACCTTACGCGAAATAGACAAAACAACGCCCATTTCGAAGCATAGCATAAGTATTGCTGTTCCACCATACGAGAAAAACGGAAGTGCTATACCCGTATTGGGGAAGGTGTCGGTTACTACAAGAATATTAAATATGGTTTGAATAGCAACCTGTGAAACAATACCCATTACAAGCATAGAGGAAAACTTATCATCGCATCTTTGTGCAATCTTTACACCTCTATAAAACAGAATTCCAAAGAGTGCCAATATCAAGGTTGCACCAAAGAAGCCAAGCTCTTCGCATACTATCGAAAAAATGAAGTCATTTTGCGGCTCGCTGACATAAAGATATTTTTGCTTCGAATTTCCCAAGCCTACTCCAAAGAATCCTCCGGAGCCTATTGCATAAAGAGAATTATTAGTTTGCCATCTCAAGCCGAGTGGATCAAAGCCCTTATCCGTCCACGCTCTGATTCTATCGCCCTGATACCCCGGAAGAATATCGGGATTTTTTATAACAACAAACGCAACGACGGCAACGAGACATATTCCACCGAGGAACCATTCCCATCGCGTACCTCCGCAGAACATCATCACGACACCAATAGCAAAAATCAATACTGTACAGGACAAATGATTTTCGGCATAAATCAAAATGCAGAATGCCCCTACCATTAACGCAGGAAACAGTACGCCATAAACAAGACTGCTCATTCGTTTATGGTAACGGCTAATATAAGTCGCCATCATCAAAATAATTGTAAACTTTGCTATATCAGACGGCTGAAGAGTAATGGGTCCGATAGGAATCCATCTTCTGAAGTCCTCGCCTCTTTGTAAATCAACATGATAGAACAAAACCAAGACAAGAAGGAAAAAGGTTCCTGCGTAAATCAAGTATCGGGCTGCCTTTAGCCATTTATAATTCAGCTTTGAAACAAAGAGCATACATATAACTCCGGCAACAGCAAATAAAAGCTGACGCTTAAAGTAAAAATATGAGTCTCCGTCATGCTGATAGGCATAAGGATATGAGGCGGAGAAAAGCATCACAAGTCCAATAGTCAGCAAGGCAAGAACAGTCATAAGAAAAGGAAGATCCAGACTGCCCTGTGCATAAGCAAAGGAATTTCTGATATTATTCTTAAATTGCTTTCTGTTAGTTTTCTGAGATCCTTGAGCCTTGCTCGGTTGCTGAGAAACCGAACGCTTAGGCGGCTCTAAATAATTATCGGACATAGAATCCTCCTTTCTAAATATTTTTTATTCATTATCTTCCGAAATAAAGAAGTACCAATCCAATTGCACATCCTACGGCATTAACCAGTGAAAAGACAACGCAAATTTTCTTTTCCTTCCAACCACACATTTCGAAATGGTGGTGAATAGGAGCCATCTTAAACACACGCTTACCATGGGTGAGCTTGAAATATCCAATTTGGATAATATCGCTCATAGTTTCACCGACATAAACGATACCAATAGGAAGAAGCAGAAGCGGACACTTTATTGCATATCCGAGTGCTACTACAAGACCTCCGAGGAATAGCGAGCCTGTGTCGCCCATAAAGGTCTTCGCAGGATTCCAGTTCCAGCAAAGGAAGCCGAGAACACCGCCCAAAAGAGCTCCTGAAAGGATGCCTAAGCCTGCAAAATCAAGAATATACGCACTGATAATAAATGTTATTCCAACAGTTGTGGTAACGCTTGAACACAAGCCGTCAATTCCGTCGGTAAGATTTACACTATTAACACATCCGTAAATAATGAAAATAGATACAAGCCAAAATATGATGCCTGTAAGTGCGTTTTTTTCAAAATTCACATTACCGATAAAAGGAATTGTCCATACTGTATTATGGGAAAGCCAAAGAGTCATTGTATAGCCAAGTGCCATAATAAGCTGGCCGAGGGTTTTTTGCTTTGCTGAAAGACCTTCGTTTCTCTTAAGCTTAATCTTAATGAAATCATCTGCAAAGCCAACAACACCACAGCCAAAGGCAAATACAAGTCCAGAAATAATAAGGACCTTATCTCTGCCCTCCAGGACTCTTGAATACTCACTTTCGAGATTACCGCCGCTCAAAACAAAGGTCAAAACACCAATAACGAAAGCAACGACAATTCCGATTATAAACATCAATCCGCCCATATTGGGAGTTCCTTGCTTGGATTTATGCCACGACGGGCCAATATCCAATATAGTTTGGCCAAACTTCAGCTTCCTTAACCAAGGGATTATTACGAATCCGAGACCTGCCGTTACACCAAAGGCTATTACAGCAGTTATAATTATAGCAACTGTTGTACTCATTATTTTTCCCACCTTTTATACACAAAATTTATTACATCCTCAAGCTTCATACCTCTTGAGCCCTTGAACAAAACAGCATCTCCGTCTTCTGTCAGCTCAAGAAGTCTTTCGCTAAGAGACTGCTTATCATCAAAATAATATGCCTGCTCAAGACCGTTTTCCTTTGCTGAAGAAACATATGCTCTTGCATCACTGCCATAGGCAAGAAGAATATCAATATTACATTCAGCCGCCATTTTTCCTACTGA
>CAMFPZ010000198.1 GCA_945979635.1 uncultured Eubacterium sp. | reverse complement strand
CTTTCAAAGAAAAAATCAATGACCTTATCGGTGATATAACAAATAAGTTTTCGTCGCTTTCTCAAGCAGAGAATAATGATGTTCAGGTTGAAAAGGAAATCAGCGAGGGTATGCCGGAGAAAGCAAGACAGGCTGCCGCAGAGGGTGCCGTTTTGCTCAAAAACGACGGAGTCTTGCCGCTCAAAAAGGGCACGGTCGTTTCGCTTTTCGGAAGAACCTACAAGGATTATTTCTTCGTTGGCTACGGAAGCGGAGGCGATGTAAACCGTCCGTACAACATTGATTTGGCACAGGGAATAGAAAACTGCGACGACCTTGTTCTCAACGAAGAGCTGCATAATACATATATGGTTTGGCGTGAAAAGAATCCTGTATCTCACGGATATTGGGCACATTGGCCGCTTCGCTACGAGGAAATGCCTCTCTCTGACGAAATTGTGGAAAAGGCAAGAGCAATCAGCGAAACCGCCGTTGTTACAATAGGCCGTTCATCAGGCGAGGACAGAGACTGCAGCCACGCAAACGGAAGCTACTATCTCCACGACGAAGAAATCGCCATGCTCGACAAAATCACGGAAAAATTCAAAAAAATCATCGTTCTTCTCAATGTCGGAAACATTATTGATATGAGCTGGGTGAAGCACTACGGCGACAAAATCGGTGCGATTATCTACGTTTGGCAGGGCGGTATGGAAAGCGGAAATGCCATTGCCGATATCCTTTGCGGTAAGGTCAGCCCAAGCGGAAAGCTCACCGACACAATCGCAAAGGCATTTTCCGATTATCCTTCGTCGGCACAATTCGGAAACAAAAAGGTCAACGAATACACAGAAGATATTTATGTTGGCTACCGCTATTTCGAAACCTTTGCAAAGGATAAGGTGCTTTATCCTTTCGGATTTGGCTTGAGCTATACCGACTTTGAGATTAAAACAAAGAGAATAGAGGCCGACGACGACGGATTCGTCTTTGAGGTAGAGGTAAAGAATATCGGCGAAACCGCCGGCAAGGAGGTCGTTCAGCTTTATCTCTCGAAGCCTTGCGGAAGACTCGGAAACCCTGCGAGAGAGCTCGTTGCATTTGCAAAAACAAAAACACTTGAGCCGAACGAAAGCGAAATCGTCACATTGTCGACCGATATGTATTCGCTTACATCATATGATGACTGCGGTGCAACAAACAATGCAAACTCATATGTCATCGAATCGGGCGAATACGATTTTTATATCGGCAACAGCGTAAGAGATTGCGAAAAAGCATATTCATATTTCCAAGAGGAGCTCCTTCTTTGGGAGCAGCTCAAGCAGGTTTGTGCTCCAAAATATGATTTCAGAATTTTCAAAGCCGAAGAGATTAATGGTAAAATAACCCTGGCTACAAAATCGGTTGCAAAAGAAAAATACGATATGGCAACCCGAATTTTGAACCATATTCCACAGGATATTGAGCAAACAGGCGACAAAGGAATAAAGCTCAACGATGTAAAAAACAAAAAGGCGACTATGGACGAATTCGTTGCACAGCTCGACAACACCGAGCTCGAGGCAATAACTCGCGGCGGCTACAAAATGGACCATCCGCTGGGTCCAAAGGGCAATGCCGGAATATACGGCGGTGTGCTCGAAAGTCTGCGTGAAAAGGGTGTTCGTCCTGTTGTTACAACCGACGGACCAAGCGGAATAAGACTCGTTTCATGCTGTTCGCTTTTGCCAATCGGTGCACTTCTTGCTTGCTCATTCAACACAGAGCTTGTTACCGAGCTTTACGAAATTATCGCAAAGGAAATGAAGAAAAAGGGCACGGATGTTCTTCTTGCACCGGGTATGAACATTCACCGTAACCCGCTTTGCGGAAGAAATTTCGAATACTTCAGCGAAGACCCGTATGTCAGCGGAAAATTCGGTGCGGCGTGTGTAAAAGGAATTCAGTCACAGGGCGGTTCGGCGTGTCCGAAGCACTTCGCCTGCAACAATCAGGAGCTTTGCAGAAACACTAACGACAGCCGTGTAAGTGAAAGAGCGTTGAGACAGATTTATCTCAAGGGCTTCGAAATCTGTGTAAAAGAAGCTCAACCGAAGAACATTATGACCTCATACAACAAAATCAACGGCGTATGGTGTCACTATAACTACGACACCTGTGTAACCGTATTACGAAACGAATGGGGTTACGAGGGCAATATTATGACGGACTGGTGGATGAAGCCGTCTAAAAGTATTGAATTTCCGAAGCTAAAGGACCAGGCCTATCGAGTTAGATCGGGTGTTAATCTTCTAATGCCGGGCGGCGACAGAGTAACGAACGAGAAGCCCGACGGCACACTCCTCGCAACTCTCGGCAAGCCCAACGGAATTACCCTTGGCGAAATTCAGGAAAGTGCAAAATGGATTCTCAAATCCATTATCGACATCGAAAATTAATATCGCCTTACAGTGTTCACTGCAATTTATTATTGATATTTTATTGAAAGTGTATTATAATATGTAGAAAGCGGACAGATATGTCCGAAATAATAACAGTATAGGAGAAAAAATATGTTAGTTTCTGCAACTGAAATGCTTAAAAAAGCTAAGGAAGGCCACTATGCAGTAGGCCAGTTCAATATCAACAACCTTGAGTGGACAAAGTCCATTCT
>CAMFPZ010000197.1 GCA_945979635.1 uncultured Eubacterium sp. | reverse complement strand
ATGAATCATACATCCAGGTACCTTTTAGAATGGCTTCAACGCCCTGCTTTGTTTGACCTTCACCGCCATTTGTTGTTTCGAATTGGAAGATGTGCTTTTCGTCCAACCAATTACGAGGGTCCATATAGTACTTTACTGCCTTTTCACTGGCAGCATATGAGCTGTCGCTGAGAATTTTGTTTCCGTTCTTATCAGTACATGCAGAGCAGTAGCAATAAAAATCATCGCTTACATTTTCGCCCTTCATAATTCTCTGCTTCGAATGAGGGGTACGCTCACCATTCACTGCAGTTTGCCAATCTAAATTTGTTTTGTATGGCTTAAACTCCCATTCAGGATACTTGAAATGCAAAGCTGCGAGATTCGCTATATAGCTTTCGGGGAAGCCTAAATCTCTCAGGCTTTGTCGATAGGATTCGGTATCAGGCTTATTATATGGCAAAATTCTATAGTAAAGATAATTTGTGCCTGAATAACCGCCCTTGAAATCAACTCTAATTTTATAATAACCGGGTTTAAAAGAAGAGCTTTGGTAGGTTAATGTGTAGTGAGTACCCTCCTTGAGTTTAATGTTCGCATTTTCTACAGTAACACTCGGCTGATGTGTTGAACCGTCATAGACAAATTCTTTGTCGTTCAAGGTGTAAGTAAATCCGTAAATATCCGCATTTATATTTTCGGCGTAGGTAAGACATTTTTTGCAGGTAAAAATTCTTTTTTCCGGAGTGGAGTCACTCGGTCTAACCATATTAGTTAAAACAAAATCGTGAGTACAGTTTTCTTCATCAAATATTTCCTCATCACAAACTGCAATAATCTTGTCAATCTTAAATCCGTAATGAGCAGAAGCTCTATCGCTCGTTAGCCTAATTCTAAATGAGTTACCGGGAATATCAATTGACCTGCTTGCAAGCTCCGACCCGGTATATTTTCCGATTAGATTATCGGAGGAATCGTAAATATAGATAAAGTCATAGTTCTGCTCTGTATATGTGTTCTTATTGAAATAAACACAAAGCTTTTTTACATTTGAATTAGGGAATGAATATTCATAATTATTATCCGCAAATTGCTCATATTTATGGTTTGATTCCGGATACGCATAGATATTCGAGCCCTCACGCTGTGATACATAGTTAGATGTTATATAATCAACAGAATATCCGTAAAAGACCTTTGATCCGTCGGAGGTAAATCTAATCTTAACGGATGAGCCTTCGATATGAATAGTTTTTCCTGCAAGCTGGTCGCCTGAATATTCACCAAAGAAAGCATCATTTTCGTCATAAATTGAAATTACATCATAATTCTTTTCTGTAAAACTTTTAGACGAAAATTTAATATCTAGAGAGGACGCGTAGCAATCTGTGTAATAATATGTTTCATCCGCATTATTTGCGTAATCGTGGCTTGTTTGAGGATAAATCAAATTACTGTCTACTAAATAATGCTCATCCTGCATAATACCCGGATTCGAATGCATGGTTGCGATAATTTCATCAAAGCTGAAGCCATAATATGTTTTCGCATAGTCGGATGTAAACTTAATTTTGAATGAACCTGTTGGGATTTCAATTGTTTTTCCCGAAAGCTCTGTACCGCTGTATTGACCTACTAGATTGTTGTTGCCGTCGTAGAGATATAGAATATCGTAATTTGCCTCTGTAGCGGTTTTGCTTGAGAACTTAAGTGTCAATGATTTCGCATTAGGATATCTAAAGGAATAACTATTGTTGAGATTATTTTCGTAATTATGGGATGATTCGGGGTACATTTCCTTCGGAATAGTAAAGGAATAATCCTGCGTCGGAAGAAGAATTCTTGTGGAATTAAAGCTACCCGTAATTCTGTCTATTTTAAATCCATAGAAGCTCTTTGACCTATCGGAAGAGAAATTTATTCTTGCACTTGAGTCGTCAATATGTATTGTTTTATCCGCTAGCTGTGCCCCGCTGTACTTTCCGAGTTGATTATTTTTTGAATCAAAGATTGTAATAAAATCCCAATTCTTTTCAGTAAAGGTCTCTCTTGCAAATTTAATATCAATAGAATCAGCACCCGGACAGGAATAATAGTAATCCTCGTTCAAATTATTTGCATAATTATGATTTGATTGAGATTTGCTTACGCTTGGTACAAAATAAGTCAAACCGCTCTTTGTTGCGTTAATACTGTCAATACTGAAGCCATAAAATGTTTTTGAGCGATCGGTGGTTAGATTTATTCTAAAATAACTGTCATTTATTGTAACAGTTTGGCCTGAAAGCTGAGTTCCGGAATACTTTCCGATTAAGGTGTCATTTGAATCATATATTGATACAAAGTCATAATTGCTTTCTGTTTTGCACAGGGACGAAAACTTTATCTCTAGTTTTTCGGCACCGGGACAGGAATATGTATAGTCTATATTGGCATCATTCGCATAGTTGTGTGGAGATTCGGGATACGAATCCAAGGAATAATCAACATAACCTACATTTACGCTGTCTATATTTTCGAATATATTATGCTCGCTTATCATCTCTTCTCCTTGCTCAACATCCGACAAGGCATACAAATTCGTCGGAGCAAAACTAAATAATAAGCAAGCTATCATCAGCGTTGAAATAATTTTTTTCATACAATAGACTCCTTAAC
>CAMFPZ010000196.1 GCA_945979635.1 uncultured Eubacterium sp. | reverse complement strand
TAGTAATGCAAAAAATGTCAAAATGCCCAAAAATACGACTTTCGAACGCCATATAAGAAAATGTATATTACAATTTGTAATTAAAAAAGACACCTATAAATGAAAGGTGTCTTTTTATGTCTTAATATTTTACATTATAAAATTGCTCAAAGGAATTAATAAGCAGGTCACGGATTGAGCCAAATTTGTCTAATCGGCTGATCATTGCATAATCCTTTGCGTTTACAACCGCATCTGCATTAGCGTCATAAGGGAAAACTCCGATAATCTGTTCTGCAGGTGCCGATACACGAATAGTCTGTTCCTCGCTCGGGAAGGTTCCCCTTTCGTTTGCCGAAGCATAAAAGCTCACTCTTTCACCCTCCGTAAACTGAACAGTTACGATGCCGTTTTCGGTTTTCTTCATCTCGTCATTTACGAAAACGAAGCCATCAAACGGAGTGTCGCTGATTGTACCATCAGTGTCGAGTACAGCCCTTGTAACAAAGGTTATGTCAAATATCTCCGGAATCTTTACGCCATTAATCTCGATTCCGTTAATACCTGTATTGCCCTTAACAGTAGTCTCAAGCTCTGTTGTATCAACACTCTCTCCGCCATTGATAAACACCTTAATATAAAGCTCATCGGCATTATCACATTCAGAGGGCAATGGAAGGTTATTATATGTTTCTATAGGCTTTGTTGTTGCGTCATTACTGATTACACGAACATTCGAGTTCTCGATATAGGTGTAGTTTATTCCATCAAGAGAATATGCAACGCCCCAATCACGAGGACCCTTATTAGAGCTAATCTGCTCTAAATTTAAAGTCAAGTCGTTATATCCCTTCGTAGAGGTCTTAATAAGCCAGAAGCCGTTACCCTGTTCATTATCTAAAACCTTTGTTGAGGTATATCTGTTATCGCTCGCCCACGAGGTCTTTACTCCGTAAGCACCTGTATACGAAAGCATCGTAGGAGTTGACGAATTCGGATACATTGAAAGAACACCGGAATTAACGCCTGATGTACTGTTTACGAAAAGTCCGCTTGCGTCAACATAATTATCGAAAAGCTTTGTCGAATCATTATAATTGAACTTTGTTACAGTTATACCCTTATAATAATATTTCTTCACATTAACGGCAGAAACATCATCACCGTTATCCGCCCATACACTAACAGTATACGGGCCCGATGTGTTAGGGTTAAATCCCTCATCAGCGAAAATATCAATGCCTGTATTAACATAATCACCCGACATTATCATATTATTATTGCTGTCAAGAACACTATACTTCATCGCAAGACCATCGGGAGAATGATACTTAATAGCCGAGGTAGAGAAATAATTTGTTGTTCTGTTTGTATAAGGCATTTTCAATGTTTCAACATCATTATTGCCCGAAACGATAACATCGTTAATATAGAAATTACCCTTTGAAAGATTATTATGAAGAGTCGCACCTCCGCTTGTTGAGTTTTCAACAGTCACAAGGCGGATATAAACCCTCGACTTATTCGCACATTCATCAGGAAGCGGAGCATTTAGGAATATCTGCTCCAAGGTACCTGTTGCCGTAAGCAAAGTATTCTCGCTTGCAGAATTCCAAGTCCTTGCATCAAGCGAATACTGAAGTTGAACGCTTCGCGGACCCTGTGCAGTTGTATATCCCCTTGCAGAGAACGCAGGATTACTAAATCCAATGGTGCAAAGCTCATAATAGAATCCCGAATTTTCTGTCCATAACGCACCGTCATCAGGTGCAAGCAGAAACGCCTTATTGTCGGGATGCCAATACGCAACATACTGGTGCTTCGAATCGGCAACGGCAGTCATTTTTGCACTGTCGGCATATACTCCGCCGTTAGAGAACACAGAACCGTTTGAAGCATTCTGTGAATAATTGTCAAAGCTCCATTGATTAATTGCCGCACCGGCGAAAACGAAGGTCATTTCCGTAGTTTCAGATACAATTTCATCATGCTTTGCATAAGCCTTAATCGTTACCTCATTTCCTACGGTACTGTCATCTGTGAACGGATTAAACGGAGCTTCATACAATATCGAATCGCTGTTATTGATGCTATAATAAACATCCGCACCGCCGTTTGTATCGGTAATGGTTACTAAATTATTATCATAAATATATCCCGGTACATCAACGATTGAATCATCCGAAATTATCGGTGCCGTAAGCGAGGTGACAACCGATGTTGATGTTCCTGTTATTCTGACATTATTAATAGCCGCATCACCACTTGTTTGGCCTACGATTGTATTAATACCGTTAATTGCAATATTTGCACACGCAACCGCACGGATATATACCTTGCTTTGGTTACTGCATTCCGGCGGAAGAGCAACATCGCTAAATGCCTGCTCCATAGTTTTATTCGTTACAATAGAATAAGTTGCATTCTCAATATCAACAAAATTATTTCCGTCGAGAGAATACTGAAGCTTCCACTCTCTCGGTCCCTTCTTTGAACCGCCGAGACGGGCACTGTACTTTATGTTCTCAAAACCGAGAGTTGATACCTCGGCTGTAAAATACGGATATTCACCCCAAGCAAGACCTGTCGTTTTGCTTGTGCCCATAACAGGTGCTTGGTCGGTGGAGCTTGTACAATCCGGATTGTTATATAGGTCAGCCGT
>CAMFPZ010000195.1 GCA_945979635.1 uncultured Eubacterium sp. | reverse complement strand
AGGCACAGGCACTTGCGGATGCAAGAGGCGTTGACCTTGTAAAAATTGCACCGATGGCGAAGCCGCCGGTTTGCAAGATTATGGACTATTCCAAGTATCGCTACGAGCAAACAAAGCGTGAAAAGGAAAATCGCAAAAAGCAAAAGACTGTCGAAACGAAGGAAATCAGACTTTCTCTCAATATCGACATCGGCGATTTCAACACAAAGGTAAATCAAGCCAGAAAGTTCTTGTCCAAGGGTGACAAGATTAAGGTTTCAATCCGCCTTCGCGGCAGAGAGATGGCTCATCCGGAGCTTGGCGAAACTAATATGCAGAGATTTGCCGACGAGCTTGCCCAGGAAGCAATCATTGATAAAAAGCCAAAGCTTGAGGGACGCCAAATTTTGATGTTTATGTCCCCAAAGACAAAGTAATTCATTTTTACGGAGGAATAAATTATGCCAAAAATTAAGACACATAGCGGCGCAAAAAAGCGTTTCAAGACCACAAAGAGCGGTAAGGTTAAGAGAGCTCACGCTTACACTTCTCACATCCTTACAAAGAAATCAACAAAGCGTAAGAGAAATCTTCGCAAGACTGCAGTTGCCGATGTTACAAACCAGAAGCAATGCAAGAGACTTGTTCCTTATAAATAAGAAGAATTCATAACACTTACGGAGGTATTTAACAATGGCAAGAATTAAAGGCGCTATGGCGACTCGCAAAAGAAGAAAAAAGGTATTAAAGGCAGCTAAAGGATATTACGGCTCAAAGCACGCTTTGTTCAGGACAGCTAAACAGGCTGTAATGAAGAGCGGTCAGTATGCATATATCGGCAGAAAGCAGAAGAAGAGAGATTTCAGAAGAATTTGGATTACTCGTATTTCTGCAGCAGCAAAGATGAATGGTATGAACTATTCAACATTTATGAATGGTCTCAAGAAGGCAGGCATCGAGCTCAACAGAAAGATGCTTTCCGAAATTGCTATTGCTGATCCGGCAGGTTTTGCAGCACTTGTTGAGGCTGCAAAGAAGGCTTTATAATTTATGAAAAGTACAAAGCACCACATATGTGGTGCTTTTGCGTTACTTATTCAGAGCAAATTATAGTTTTGTTAGGAGACATGATATGCAAATAGTATTTAATGAAAGGCCGATTGTAGCCGGACTGTTACGCCCTGCCGATAAAGAGGACGAGCTTGTTTGGAGCCAATTTGTTATGCTGACGGATGTTGACGGCGGATGCTTGGCGTGGAACGACTTTACCTGTTCGCTGGTTTTTTTGCCGAATACCACCTCAATTGAGGCAAGAGCAAATTTTTCAGCATTAGATTGCGTTGACGAATTAAGAGAAAGCTATTTCCTTGTCTCTAAATCCACAGACGAATTAAAAAGGCTATCGCAAACAAGAATGCTGTTAGACAGATTAGATATCAGTCGTCAGAAATTCTGTTTCATTTTTACTACTTATGCTTGTAACGCTCGCTGTCCTTACTGCTACGAATCACAAATTCCGATTTCGTCAATGAGTGAGGATACCGCCTATGATGTTGCAAGATTTCTGATTGAGAATCACAATGGCAAATCCGTACACATACGATGGTTCGGCGGAGAGCCAATGGTCAACTCAAGGGTCATAGATATAATTTGCAGTGAACTCGAAAAAAATGAAGTTCCCTTTGTTTCAAGTATGATTTCGAATGCATATTTGTTTGATGAAGAAAAGATTAAGCACGCAGTAGAAAAATGGAAGCTAAGTTGGATACAAATTACGCTTGACGGCCCGCAGGATGTATACAATAGAATAAAGAATTATGTCGGCGACCACCCAAATGCATTTGAGCATGTTCTAAATAATATTAAGCTGTTTACTGACAACAAGGTCAAGGTTAATGTAAGATTCAATATTTCGAACGATAATTTAGAAAACTTTTCCGAGCTTTTGGATGTTCTCGAAAAGAGGTTTGAAGGTAATGAATACTTTTTTGCTTATCCGAAATTTTTATTTGATTATTACAGACCACATTCGCAGGAGGACGGAAAAAAGGTAATTGACTCTTGTAGGATTTTATTCGACCGACTTGAAGATACAGGTATGCTTATGACAAAGGCCTTGAAATTCAAGCCGACGGCACAAAACTGTTTAGCAGACAGTGAAGTTTCGTATAGCATTCTGCCAAACGGAAAATTCAACAAATGCCATCACGAGCAGCCATTGGTATCCGTTGGCGATGTTGTAAACGGCATAGTGGATGAAGAGTTGAACGATGCCTTTAAGGAAAGAATACCCTTTGGCGAAAAATGTAAAAAATGTGTTCTCGCGGCAAACTGCATCCAGCTAAAGAAATGTGCACATAAATGCAATGATGTTCATAAAGAATATCATAAACTATGGCTAGAGGCAAGCATAAGAATGTATTACAAAAAATGGAAGAAAGAGCACCATTAATATAAAATCAAATAACTATATTCCCCCGCTATTGCATCTTCAAAATGAAGGTGCCGCAGCGGGATTATTTTTTCTCGAAATTAGGGTAACGGTAATAATCCTAACCACGGTTTATCGTGACAGATATTGCCCTTACTCTTCGTTAAAATACTCGTTAATCCGAAAGCAAGGTAACAGCGAAAGCGACAAATATCGCTTTAATACTGCATTTTTGACGGGT
>CAMFPZ010000194.1 GCA_945979635.1 uncultured Eubacterium sp. | reverse complement strand
AAAAACGGCTTTCTGTTTCGGAAAGCCGTTTAGTAATGATTGTTGATTAGTCTCTAAACATAATTGCTTCACGCTCAGGACCGTTTGATACCATATTGATTTTATGGCCGAGTTCATTTTCAATGAATTTAACATAGTCCTGTGCCTCCTGCGGAAGCTTGTTGAAATCCTTTATGCCTCTAATGTCGCAATGCCATCCCTTAAGGGTTGTGAGAACAGGCTTTGCCTTTTTGAGGGTTGGAGTGGTCGGGAAATCCTTTGTAATTTCGCCGTCGATTTCGTAGGCTGTGCAAACCTTGATTTCGTCAAGATATGAAAGACAATCGAGAGCCGTCATAACAACCTGGGTTGCACCCTGACATTCGATGCCGTATCTTGAAGCAACACAGTCGAACCAACCGACTCTTCTCGGTCTGCCCGTTGTTGCACCGAATTCGCCCTTGTCACCGCCGTGAATACGAAGCTCCTGTGCCTCGTCGCCGAAGATTTCGCTTACGAATTCGCCTGCACCGACTGCCGAAGAATATGCCTTTGTGACAACGACAATATCGTCAATTTTATGAGGCGGAATACCTGCTCCGACACATCCGTAGCCTGCAAGAGTAGAGGAGGATGTAACCATTGGGTAAATACCAAAATCAGGATCCTTAAGGGTTCCGAGTTGTCCTTCGAGAAGGATGTTCTTGCCCTGCTTGATTGCGTCTGTGAGATATTTGTGGGTGTCACAAACGAACGGAGCAATTTTTTCTCTGTATTCTACGCAGGTTGCGAAAAGCTCGTCCTCATTGAGAAGCGGCTTATGATAAATATGCTCGAGAGTGAGGTTTTTGAGAGTGCAGATATTCTTCAG
This sequence comes from uncultured Eubacterium sp., assembly GCA_945979635.1. Lineage (GTDB taxonomy): Bacteria > Bacillota > Clostridia > Oscillospirales > Acutalibacteraceae > Eubacterium_R. The sequence continues at coordinate 1,802 of CAMFPZ010000194.1, read as the reverse complement.
CTTTGCCTTTAGGGTATCGTCATCAAAAAGCTCGTTTACCTGAATACCGATTTTACTGTACTTATCGCTGAAGAAAGGAGCGATACCGCTTTTGGTCGAGCCGAATGCGTTTTTGCCGAGTCTTTCCTCCTCATATGTGTCGAGAAGAATGTGGTACGGCATAAGGATTTGAGCCCTGTCGCTAACTAAAAGCTTAGGATTAAGTCCGGCTTTCTTTACATCCTCAAGTTCGTTGAGAAATTTGTTTATATCAAGTGCAACGCCGTTGCCGATAATACAGGTTGTATGGTCGTAGCAAACGCCCGACGGCATAAGATGGAGAGCAAATCTGCCGTGCTCGTTAATGATGGTATGGCCTGCATTTGCACCGCCCTGGAAGCGAATAACGATGTCGCTTTTTTCTGCGAACATATCGGTGATTTTGCCCTTACCTTCGTCGCCCCAATTTGCTCCTACAATAGCTCTAATCATAATTATCTATTCTCCTTAGAATGATTGGAATTATATAAACTTGTGTTTTCAATAATCCGGATAATTGTAATATCCAAAGATTGTTTTCGTCAAAATTAGTGGTGGAAGAGTCTGATTCCTGTCATAGTCATTGCGATTCCGTATTTATCGCAGCATTCGATAACATTTTCGTCTCTTACCGAGCCGCCCGGCTGTGCAATGTACTTAACTCCCGACTTAACCGCACGCTCGATATTGTCCTCGAACGGGAAGAATGCATCGGAGCCGAGTGCAACCTCGTCCATCTTTTCGTGCCAAGAAGCTTTTTCTTCAGCGGTGAATGGCTCCGGCTTTGATGTGAAATATCTTTCCCAAACGCCGTCCTTGAGAAGCTCGTCGCAGTCGTCGCTGATGTATAGGTCGATTGCGTTGTCGGCATCACACTTGCGGATTCCGTCAATGAACGGGAGATTCAAAACCTTTTCGTTTCTTCTTAACCAAAGCATATCTGCCTTTGAGCCCGCCATTCTTGTGCAGAGGATTCTGCTCTGCTGACCTGCACCAACGCCGAGTGTTTGTCCGCCCATAGCGTAAACGACTGAATTGGATTGTGTATATTTTAGGGTAATCATAGAAATGAGAAGGTCAATCTTTGCAATTTCAGGAATATCCTTAACCTTTGTCGGCATATCGTCAAAAAGGTTCATTGTGATTTTTGCATTATTTCTCTTTTGCTCAAACTTAATGCCGAAAACCTGTTTTGTTTCCATTTCCTCAGGTACATATTCAGCGTCAATTTGAATAATGAGGAAATTACCTCTACGCTTTGATTTAAGAAGCTCAAGAGCCTTTTCGCTGTATGACGGAGCAATAATACCGTCGCTTACTTCTTTCATAAGAAACTGTGCAACAGACTCGTCACATTCATCTGACAAAGCAACGAAATCACCGAATGAAGATTGTCTGTCGGTGCTTCTTGCTCTGACATAAGCCTGTGCAATTGGCGAAAGCTCAAGTCCGTCAGGAACCATACAAACCTTGCGGTCGGTTTCGTCGAGCGGTCTTGCAACAGCCGCACCGGCAGGTGACACATGCTTGAAGCTTGCAGCAGACGGCAAGCCTGTTGCCTCTTTAAGCTCCTTGACGAGCTGCCATGAATTGAAGGCGTCAAGAAGATTTATATATCCTGCACTGCCGTTGAGGACAGTAAAAGGAAGCTCCTTTCCGTCCATATGGATTCTTGCAGGATTTTGGTTAGGATTGCATCCGTATTTCAGCTTGTATTCTGTCATTTGATTACTCCTATAACTGTCTCTTATACACATCTGACGCTGCCGACGATACTCCTTGTG
>CAMFPZ010000193.1 GCA_945979635.1 uncultured Eubacterium sp. | reverse complement strand
GAAAAGATACTGTTGGAATTTTGGCTATGGTATCGGGAATTTGCAAGGAATGTAATGTGAATGTTGTTGAGGTAACACAGTCAGTTTTACAAGATATGTTTTGTATGATGATGATGGCAGATACATCGCAGGCCACTGTTGATTTCGAATCATTTGCCGATAAGCTTAATAATTACGGAACCGAAAACGGACTTTCTATTCACGCGATGCACGAAGACATTTTCAATTCTATGCATAGAATATAGGAGGCTTATACTTTGATTAATACATATGATATATTGGAAACAATTCGAATGATTCAGGACGAATGTCTGGATATTCGAACAACTACAATGGGTATTTCCCTTCTTGACTGTGCCGACAGTAATATAGATAAATCTTGCGAAAAAATATATGACAAGATTTGCAAAAAAGCAGAAAACCTCGTAAAAACAGGCGAGGATATAGAAAAGGAATATGGTATTCCTATTATTAACAAAAGAGTTAGCGTTACTCCTATTTCTATTTTGGCGGGAGTAAGCGGCGGAGACCCTGTAAAATATGCACTTACTCTTGAAAAAGCGGCGAATACAATAGGAGTTAATTTTATCGGCGGTTATTCTGCATTAGTGCAAAAGGGCTTTGCGTCAGGTGACCTTGAATTGATAAATTCAATTCCTGAAGCATTGGCAAGAACAGAGCATCTTTGCTCTTCTGTTAATATTGGTTCAACTAAAGCCGGTATTAATATGGATGCCGTAAGAATTATGGGACAAAAGGTTAAGCAGGCAGCCGAGCTGACAAAGGACAATGACTGTATTGGTGCCGGAAAGCTTGTTGTTTTCTGTAATGCTCCGGAGGATAATCCGTTTATGGCTGGTGCGTTTCACGGCGTTTCGGAGCCTGATTGTGTTATTAATGTTGGCGTTTCGGGTCCGGGCGTTGTCAGGGCTGCTGTCGCAAAATATCCGGATTATTCAATCAGCGAAATTGCCGAATTAATAAAGAAAACGGCATTTAAGGTTACCAGAATGGGACAGCTTGTAGGTGTTGTTGCGAGCGAAAGACTCGGAGTGCCTTTCGGTATTGTGGATTTGTCCCTTGCTCCGACTCCTGCTGTCGGTGATTCGGTTGCACATATTATCGAGGAAATCGGACTTGAAAAGTGCGGCGGAGCGGGCACAACTGCTTGTCTTGCAATGCTGAATGATGCAGTAAAAAAAGGTGGAGTTATGGCGTCGAGTAGTGTCGGAGGTCTTTCGGGTGCATTTATTCCTGTTTCGGAGGATGCCGGAATGATAGATGCTGCAAGATGTGGTGCGTTGACTATAGAAAAGCTTGAGGCTATGACTGCAGTATGCTCTGTCGGTCTTGATATGATAGTTATTCCCGGTGATACGAGTGCTGATGTTATCAGTGGTATTATTGCTGACGAAGCTGCAATAGGTATGGTAAACAATAAAACTACTGCGGTTAGAGTTATTCCGGCAATCGGAAAAACTATTGGCGACGAGCTTGAATTTGGAGGCCTTTTGGGAGCGGGTCCTGTTATGAGAGTAAATACAAACTCCCCGGCTAAATTTATTTCCAGAGGTGGTAGAATTCCGGCTCCGTTACATTCACTTAAGAACTAATTAAAAGGAGTGCACCGGGTTATTCCGGTCGGCACTCCTTTTTCGTAAACAAAAAAGCACCGATTTTCGGTGCTTTTATTGATTATTTAAGATAATCTGTTGCGTGGAAGGTCAACGGCTTGTATTCACTGCCGTCCTTTACATATGCTGCAGATAGATTTCTTGCAACAGCATAGGATTTTCCACTTGCAGAGAAAGCGTAGCAATCTGTATTATTAACCTTAACATTTCCGTTTGAATCAATAGCTGCGGAAGATGGGTCGCTTGAGTAACCAATAGTTCTCCAATTATCGTGGAGTACTTGCTTTAGGAATGTCTTTGCTTCAGATACGGAATAGGTCTTTGTTGTTGTTGACACATGAGTATTAACATATCTGTCGTATTCTTGTGCTACTGACGGAGGTGCTTCTTCCTCTACTACATTCTTTGCAGGTGCAACATATGTAAACCACATAACAAGGAAATATACAACTAACCAAATCAACAAAATAAGTATAACGAGTGTTGTTACCTTTTTGCCTGTGCTTTGGCTTGCAGTTGCAGCAAACGCCTCTTCCTGTGTCGGAATTGGGGTTGGTACAAATGGCTTACCTTTTTTATTGGCTTTCTTTTCAGCCTTTGCATTCTTTTTGTTGATAACAGCTACGAGCTTTGCGTAGTCTTTAGCCTGCTTTTTTTCGAGCTTTGCAGCTTTTTTTGCAGCCTTTTGCTCTTTTTTTTCAATTTTTGATTCTTTACTCAAAGCAGTCCCCTCCTTATAAGTATGTAACAAGTATACCATTAATTTTTAGAAAATTCAACAAAAATTTTTAATTTTATGCCCTATTTTTATGAACAAATTGTAAACATTAAGGCTCTGTTTTATTGTAATAGCACTATATTGTGTTCTCTATTACTATAATGCTTGAATTTTTTTGTATTTTGGTATAACATATTATTATTAAATTTAGGGCGTGTTGATATATGTTAAATCAAATTTATGAGTTTTTTTCAGTAAGTGATAATATAATTAAAATAATTATAGGTACTATAGTTTTAGTTTTGTCGTTCA
>CAMFPZ010000192.1 GCA_945979635.1 uncultured Eubacterium sp. | reverse complement strand
ATCGTAGGCATAAAAAAATTTGAAGCAAGAAACGATAGCCCCTGCGACAATAACAATAACAAGGAATTAGTTGAAAACGCGACAGTAGGCCCGCCCGATGCAATAGTTATTGCACAAAATACAGGTATAAATCCATATATAAAATCAGACGCAATATTCAGTGCTGTAACACAGGTGGCAACGGTAATGCTCATTCTAGTCAAAATCAAGGAGGAAATAATCAATGCCGAAATCGTTCCAACTGTTGAATCTAATGAGCCTTCGTTGAAATCAATATTTCTCACAAATCCGGTTAGTATGATAAAGCCAAGAACATATACACAGCATTTTAGAGGAGTTTGAATTTTTCCCTCAAGCATTGATTTAATGATATTGAATACATCTTCAATATTAAGAAAATTAATACTGTTAAAATCAAATTCGGATAAGCCAAGTGAGTCCAATATTGAATATGCCTCATCCCCCAGCCTGTCCTCAAAGACTGACAAATCAAAATTAGATAAAGCATTATTATATTCGCTATCACTAAAATCAGCACCCCACACAACAGATGGGATTAATAAGAACATTATTAAGCTTATGATGAATCTAGTCATTTTACCAATCCAATTACGATATTCAAAAGTGTTTCAAAGAGAGGCATTGAAATAGCGAGAACAAGAACTTTTGCCGCAAGCTCGGTAAAGGATGCCAAAGCGTTTTCTCCATTGTCTCTGCAGCTATCGGCAACAAGTTTGGTTACTATAACGATACAAAGCACCTTTAGCATAATGGATATATATTCGGCGGAAACAGGCAATGAGGATGTTATTCTATTGAACGAGGTCATAAGCCCTCTTATTCTTGCAAAAACAGCGAGAAATGCAAATAATCCTCCTGCCAACGAAAGCAAGGCTGCAATAGGTCTGTTGTACTCCTTTAATAGAATACTGCAGATTAAAACACAAAACGAAATTCCAACAACCTTCAGCATTTTAGAAATCGAACAAATCCTTTACAGTTGAAAACAGTTCTCTAATCTGCGGAATAATCATCATCAAAACTACAACAACCCCGGCAAGAGTTGTGAGCATAGCTTGGTCATCTCTTCCCGAACGAATAAGTAATGTGTTCAGAACCGCAATGATGATTCCGATTGCAGCTATTTTGAATATAAAATTAACTTCCATCAATTTTCACCTCATATAAGCATTATGCACAGTATGATGCCGAATGCGGTACCAACCGTAATATACAGCCTAGATTTCGATTTATATTCACTCTCATATTTGAGTTTTAAATTTTTTGTAAATTCTTCAAAGGTGTCAATACTTTCTAGCTGTGAGCCGGTTTCATCTTTGCCGAGCGAGTAAATAAATTCGCCAATTTTTTTGTTATGTACATCAGACAATGAAGTCTTTGGAATTTGTATTGAATATAACATTTGTTCATTCATAAAATTTAATGATGAAAACATTTCATTCTCACTTATTTGCTTAACAATAGTACGAATTGGGGTTTTTCTTACCGAAATCTCCGTTCGCAGTATTGAGCAAAGCTCCAAAAGGCTTGTACACATCTCAATTTTTTCATAAATGTCTCGGGATAGCATAATCCCAATCACTCCCGAACAACAAATTATCATTATTCCGCCTAAAAGCTTCATTCATAACCTCATATGTACTATATATTGAATAGTTAAAATTATCTTCCATAATAATCACATTTTGAAACTCGTCTGTATCAAAAGCGGCTTTTATCAATGGCTTTTTAATTAAATCCTGCAAGGACAGGCAATGAAAGGAAATTATAAAGCAAACGCCCGAACAAAAGCCGTTTGAGATTGCAGAAAGCTCATTATAGCTTCCTATCTCGTCGCAAACAATAATATCCGGTGAGAGTGTTCTGATTGCAATATCAATCGCTTGCTCCTTATTGAATCCTGTAATAACATCCGTATTTTGTCCTACATCAAGAAGAAAACCATCATTGCATTTCGCAGCAAGTTCGTTTCTTGAATCAATAATCGTAATTTTATACATTTTATTCGAAAGCTCTCTGGCTATATCACGAAGAAGGGTTGTCTTACCTGTTGAAGGTCGACCTGCAATAATCGTACTGCTTACACTGTTTGAAAACAGACTATTTACAGCATCCAATGAAAAGCCTTTGATTTCGCGTGGTATACGAATATTGAGCGATGATATATCCCGAATTCCTGAAATTGAATTATTAGAATATACGGCAGTTGAGCACACTCCTACTCTTGAGCCGTTTTTTAGAGTTACATAGCCTCTTTTCAAGGAATCTTCATTGCTGTAGACACTGTAATCACAAATCTTCAAAAAAATTTCATCAAATGTTGTTTTGTCAACAACAATTAAACTATCGCCTGAATACAAAAATTCGCACATACTCTCACTGACAATAATCAGCGGTCTGTTTTTACGAACACGAATTTCGGTAATATTCGGTTTATGTAAATTGAATATAGCAGAACATATATATTTTGGTAAATATTGCTCCAAAAATTTTAACTCCGTCATTTTTTTCACCTAAAAAAATATATGAGACAGGCGGTATAAATATTACAATCCTGTAAAAAAATAACAAATGAATTGAAGATTGCTCTTTATTATGATAAGATAAACTAAATTTATGTCTCGGAGTTATTTATGGATATAACAAAAACTAAGGATCATATAAGCTATAAT
>CAMFPZ010000191.1 GCA_945979635.1 uncultured Eubacterium sp. | reverse complement strand
TATCATAAGAAATCCTTGTCGCTTGGCCTAAGGTGTGGTGAGTATTACATCATATCTGCGATTAAGTCACTGAATTCTGTTGGGTTTTCGATGTCTAGACCTGCTATTAATCTTGCGGAGGAGTAGAGAAGAGTTGCATATTTCTTTAGTGTTTCATCATCGGCGTTCTCTAGCTTTTGTGCAACGGGGTGATTTGAATTAATCTCGAGCACAAGCTGTGCTTTTATTCCTTGGTTTGCTCCCGGCATTTGATTAAGTACCTTTTCCATTTCGAGAGAAACATAACCCTCTGCCGAGATAGTTACAGGGTGTGAGCCGAGCTTGTTAGAGAATTTTACTGAAGAAATCCTGTCTCCCAGAGCCTCCTTGATTTTATCCAAAAGCTCCTTCGAAGCTTCGTTCATTTTGTTTATTGCTTCTTTTTCCGCATCGGTAGAGAGATCAATATCATCCTTGCAAATATTTGCAAAATGCTTGCCTTCGTATTCCATAAGCATTTGAATGGCGAATTCGTCGATTTCGTCAGTAAAGTAGAGCACCTCATAGCCCTTTTCCTTTACTGCTTCAAGCTGGGGTAATAGCTCGATTTTTCCTACACTTTCACCGCAGGCATAGTAGATGCTCTCCTGTGAGTCAGCCATTCTTTCGATGTATTCCTTGAGTGTTGTGTAGCCCTCGGACATAGAACTCTTGAACTCAAGTAAATCCTTGAGGCCGTCCTTTTCCATACCGTAGTTTGCATAAACGCCATACTTTAGCTGTGTGCCGAAAGTTGAGAAAAATTTATCGTATTTTTCTCTGTCGTTATTTAGAAGTCTTTTTAGCTCGTTTTTAATCTTTTTGTCGATTGCTTTTGCAATAACCTTTAACTGATGATCGTGTTGAAGCATTTCTCTGCTGATATTCAGACTTAAGTCGGCACTGTCAACAAGGCCTTTTACAAAGCTAAAATAATCCGGCAAAAGGTCACCGCATTTGTCCATAATTAAAACGCCGTTTGAGTATAGCTGGAGTCCCTTTTCGTATTCCTTCGAATAGAAATCGTATGGTGGATTTTCGGGGATGAACATAAGCGAATTGAAGGTAGCCTGTCCCTCTGTTTTGCTGTGAATAACAAGTTGAGGGTCGCTGTAATCCATGAATTTTTCCTTGTAAAATTCATTATATTCCTCCGGCTTTATTTCTCCCTTTGATTTTCTCCAAAGCGGAACCATAGAGTTGAGCGTTTCGGTGTTGATTTCTGTAATGTATTCTCCCTCGTTGTCTTTGTCCGGAACCTGATGAGTCATTTCCATTTGGATAGGGTAGCGAATATAATCACTGTATTTCTTGACCAGCTCGCTGATTTTGTATTGCTCGAGATAATCACTGTAATGCTCGGTTTCGGTGTCTTCCTTTATGTGCAGTGTAATGACCGTGCCGACATCCTCTTTTTCGGCTTCATCGATTGTATAGCCGTCTGCACCTGAAGAGGTCCATTTGTATGCCTTCTCCTCTCCGAAAGCTCTTGAAACTACCTCAACCCTGTCGGAAACCATAAATGAGCTGTAAAATCCTACGCCGAATTGACCGATTACGGAGATGTCCTCTGTGTTTTCGTTTTCGGCATTTTCGTTTTTGAAATTTAACGAGCCGCTTCTTGCGATAGTGCCGAGATTGCTTTCGAGCTCCTCGGCTGTCATACCGATGCCGTTGTCGGTCAGGGTGATCGTGCGTGCCTCTTTGTCGAGGTCGATTTTTATTTTGAAATCGTTTTTGTTTAGATTTACGCTGTCGTCGGTTAGCGACTTGAAATATAGCTTGTCGATAGCGTCGCTTGCATTCGAAATAAGCTCTCGAAGAAAGATTTCCTTGTGCGTATAAATTGAGTTAATCATCATATCGAGCAGCTTTTTTGATTCTGCCTTAAATTGTTTCTTTTTCATTATAATCAGTCCTTTTTTGCGAATTAGCACTCTACACTATCGAGTGCTAATTATAATTATAGCCTTAATTTCCCAAAAGTCAAGTGGATAATTTTATTTTTGTTTTGTGAATTGTTTTGTTTTCGTTGAAATATCATTTGCTATGTGTTAAGATGTTTATTTAGAAATAATTATTTGGTAGGAGGTGAGCGTATGCCTCAGGGAAGATGGGTGCCTTTACACGAGGATATTAAGGTACCTGTGATGAAAAATATTTTTTATGCGGCGAAAATAATGTACAAATCCGATAAAACTATTATGCCTGCTGCGGTTTTGTCGCAGGTTTCATACTATGTTTTTGTAAATTTCTTTCAGGCTGTTTTGTTTTTGAAAGCTTTAATCGGATTGATTGAAGGAAATGTCAGCTTTGAATATTATGTAAAAATATTGTTGGGCTTTGTTGGACTGTCGCTTTTGAATGAAATTGTTGTAGTCGGCTGTGATTATCTGTTGAATGTTTCGGCGAAGAGGGTTTTTAAGGGGCTCAATAATATGATTTTCAAGAAAGCGTCAGAGGTTGATGTTTCTTGTTATGAGGATCCTGTTTTTTATGATAGCTATAAGCGTGCAACGGACATATTAACGAGTGGATTTTTTCTCGGTTATTGCCTTCAATTTGCAAGGGTAATTGCTAATATTCTTTCGCTGATATTGGTTGTCGGTGTTGTCGCTTCAATAGATAAGGTGTATTTGCTTTTCTTCTGTCTCTTATACACATCTCCGAGCCCACGAGACGTAGAGGAATC
>CAMFPZ010000190.1 GCA_945979635.1 uncultured Eubacterium sp. | reverse complement strand
ATAAAAGAAAACTATCCTGATAGCGGAATCCTGTTTATTGGAACTGCTGACCATATGGAATCTAGGCTTGTTCCGAATGCAGGATTTGATTTCAAAACAATAAAGATTAACGGCTTCAAGCGTTCTATGTCTCCAAAGGCCATTATGGCTAATGTAAAAACCGTTTTTCGTCTTTTCGATTCACAAAAGGAGTCGAAAAAAATAATTAAGGAATTCAATCCGGATGTTGTAATTGGTTTTGGCGGATATGTCTCCGGACCGGTTTTGCAGGAGGCAGTTAGGATGAAAATACCTTGCTGTATTCACGAGCAAAATGCATTTCCGGGAATAACCAATAAGCAGCTTGCAAAAAAGGTTGATAAGGTTATGCTAACTGTTGAGGATGCTGTTCGTCATCTTCAGCCGAAGAATGAGGTTGCTCTCACGGGACTTCCTGTTCGCGGTGAGCTTCTCAAAAAATCGAAGCCTCAAGCCAGAATAGAGCTTGGTATTTCTGATGAAAAGCCACTTATTTTATCCTTCGGCGGTTCACTCGGTGCAACTCCGCTAAATGAGGCTATGTTCGAAATAATTTGCGAAAATGCCGAAAAGGATGAGGTTTATCATATTCATTCTGTAGGAACAAACGGAAGGGCCTTCCTCGAGAGATTTGCAGATAATGGCTTTAGAGAAAGAAGCGAGGGCGTTTATGTAAAAGGGAATGCCGAGGTTCGTCTTTATATTGATAATATGGACACCTGTATGGCAGCAGCCGATTTAGTTGTCGGAAGAGCCGGTGCCTCCTCACTTTCAGAAATTGAGGCAATGGGCAAGGCTTCCATTTTGATTCCGTCTCCTTATGTTGCCGAAAATCATCAATATCATAATGCAATGGCTTTAGTGAACAGAAATGCTGCAAGAATTCTTGAAGAGAAGGATTTGACCTCAGCCTCATTAAAGGAGCTTATTTATTCGATTCTGTCCGATAAGACACTACTTAATGAAATAGAAAAAAACGCTAGGGCAATGGCAATTGTTGATTCTCGCGAAAAGATAGCGGATATTATACTCTCGCTTGCAAAATAATTAACATAATTTAGGCTTTTTCATAGGATGGCGTAGGTGATTTTATGGAAAAGCTAGTAATTAACGGAAACAAAAAATTGTCCGGATGCCTAAAGCTACACGGAGCAAAAAACAGTGTTTTGCCTATCCTTTGTGCAACTGTTCTTGTAAAAGGCGTTTGTGTAATACATAATTGTCCCGACCTTACCGATGTTGATGTAACCGTGAATATTTTGAAGCATCTCGGTGCCGGAGTATATAGATATGGTGATACGATAGTTGTTGATTCACGAAATATTACGAGTTCAAATATTCTTCAGGAGTATATGAGCGAGCTTCGTTCATCAATAATATTCCTCGGAGCACTTGCCTCGCGTACGGGCGAGGCTTGCCTTTATTTACCCGGAGGATGTGATATTGGATTGCGTCCAATAGATTTGCATCTCAAGGGTCTAAAGTCGCTTGGCTATAATGTTTTTACTAACGGCTATGATGTTTGTGCCGTAAAAGAAAATACAGTTGGAACAGAAATTGTTTTACCGTTTCCCAGTGTTGGTGCAACTGAAAATATTATCCTGGCTTCTGTTTTTGTAAAAGGGAAGACCACTATTATCAATTCGGCTAAGGAGCCGGAAATAGCAGATTTGTGCGATTTTTTGAATAAAGCCGGAGCAAAAATCAGCGGAGCTTCAACCCATACGATAGAAATTATCGGCGTAGACAGTCTTCATAGCGTTGAGCATACTGTTATTCCTGACAGAATACTTGCTTCAACTATGATTTCGGCGTGCTGTGCCTGTAAAGGAAAAATTGTCCTAGAAGGAGTTAATATTTCTCATCTTATGCCGACGAAGGCTGTTTTTGGTGAAATGGGCTGTGAATTTGGTTCAAAGGATGATAGAATAACAGTAAGCGTAAAAAGGCGAATCAGTCGAGTGAGATTAATCGAAACGATGGCTTATCCTGGGTTTCCGACTGATTGCCAAGCACCTGTTATGGCTGCGTTGAGCGTTGCACACGGAACATCAATAGTAAAAGAGAATATTTTTGAGAATAGATTTAGACATGTTGAACAGCTTAATCATTTTGGTGCCGATATTGCAGTGAATGATAGGTTGGCAATAATAAACGGTGTACCCGAGCTGCACTGTGCCAATGCAAAATGCACCGACCTTCGAGGAGGTGCAGCAGTAGTAATTTGTGCATTAGCCGCATATGGTGAGTCCGAAATTACGGATATTAATCATATTGACCGTGGATATGAAAAAATAGAAAACCAATTAACCAAATTAGGAGCCGAAATAAAAAGAGTATGAAAAACCCAAGGAATAAAAAAGATAATAATTCGCTTAATCCTCTTAATGATGAATTAGGCTCATTTGGTCTTGAACCACCAAAGCGTAATCGTCCTGTCAGCGACGATTCGTCTGTAAGCAAATTAAAGACCGAAAAGAAAGGCACTGCTCCAAGAACAAAGGAGCAGAAAATGGCATTGAATAAGAAAAAAAGACGCCTAAAGAAAAAATTTCGAATTGCTTTTGGCGTATTGGGATTATCCTGTTTACTTGTAATAGTAGTCTCTGTATGCTTAATTGTATTTTGCAAAATTGAAGTAATAAATGTGAGTGATTGCGAGCATTATGAAAGTGAGCAAATATTATCTGTTCTGCCGATAGA
>CAMFPZ010000189.1 GCA_945979635.1 uncultured Eubacterium sp. | reverse complement strand
TTTTTGTTCCGTCATCGAGAATTGCCGTTCCGTTCATTCTGCCGAAAACCTGATGCTGGTCTGTAACAATAACCTTTAAATCAATAAGAGCACTCCTGTCGATAATCGGCTCAAATTCCATTTCGAATCTACCGTCTGATGACTTTATTGTCCAATTATCTGTATAGTTTTCACTTATATTGAACACAATATCGTCAAACTTATTTGCCTTTCCGTTATAAAAAATAACATTTTCGCTTGCCGCAGTTGTATTTCCGAAGCCATATCCGAGATTAAAACCAAATGGCACGCCGTCAATTTGACCTGAACCGGAGCCCCAATACCAATAATTGTCGTATGTCCATACTCCGCGACCCCAATCAAGACCGGCAAAATCCAAATCCGGATTCAACTCAAAGATTTCATCGCCGTATTTTATCGTACCTGAAGCACGCATACAATTTATTTTCTGATTATAATAGAAAGCCTTTTTGTCTGCGTCGAAAGGAGTAGCAATAACCATAGAATCTTTCGGCTCGTCAGTTAAAACAACATTACAGCTCAAGCCTTTGCCGTTATCGAATGAAGGAAAGCTTGCCTTGATAATTCGGGAATTAGGATTCTTTTTGTAATTTATTGAAAGCTTCTTGTTTTTGAATTCAACATCTCCCTTTTCTGAGGTTGAGGGCATATTAGTTTTTCCCATAGGAAAAGGAACAAGAACAGATTCTGTTGTTTCTGTGGCATTAATCAAATCAACAAAGCTGACGCTGTGAAGTCCTATATAACCCAAATCGGAAACAGTAAGGCAAAGACAGAATTCGTTAGAATGAGACATTATATAATAATAGTCCCACTCCTTAATTCGGGTCTTTCTTTTCTTTATCATATTACGATCATATTTTTGGATTAGAGTTCTACTCCATCCGGGTTCAATGAGACTTCCGTTTTTGTCAAGTAAGGAATGACTCTCTACAACCTCATGATTTCGCATAGTACCACCTCATATTATATAATCAAAGTTTTCATTTAGAAGGCTTTTGTCAACAATATCCTGAACGGTTATACTGTCCAAATAGCGATTAACAACATCGTTAAGCCCTTTCCATACAAACAGTGTTTCGCACAAATCTGCTCTGGGACACTCATTATTTTTTGTATCAAGGCAGGCAACCGGAGCAATTCCTCCCTCTGTCAATCTTAATATATCACCAACTGTATATCTATTAGCACTTTGAGCTAATCTGTAACCTCCCTGATAGCCTCGATTTGTCCGAAGAATTTCGGGTTTGTTCAGAATTGAAACTATTTGTTCTAAATACTTTTTTGATATTCCTTGTCTATCAGCTATGTCCTTTAGAGAAACATAACCATCACCTTGATTTTGGGCAAGGTCAACCATCATTCTCAAAGCGTATCTGCCTTTTGTGGAAATTTTCAAGCGTATCACCTCGTTTATAATACTATAATACCACCAATTAACTAGGTTTTCAATAGAAAAATAGAACACAGGCATTTCGTCTGTGTTCTAAATATACTATTTGAATGAAAATTCTCCATCCGCATAATCAATTACGCATTTAGTATTTTCCTTTATGCTGCCGTCCAAAATTAATTCGGAAAGCGGATTTTCAATTTTTGTTTGAATAGTTCTTCGAAGCGGTCTTGCCCCATAAGCCCTATCAAAGCCTTCCCTCGAAAGCTCGTTTATCGCATCATCTGTAAATTCGAGCTCAATGCCCATTTCACCGATTCTGTTTTCGAGAGATTTCAACATACGCCGTGCAATTTCTTTTATATCATCCTCGTTTAGCTGATTGAAAACAATAATTTCGTCAAGTCTGTTCAGGAACTCCGGCTTAAAGGTTTTCTTTAGGTCAGGCATAACAAGGTCCTCAATACTCTTCGCACTATCGCTTGTTTTGTCAAATCCAAGCTCTTGCTTATTCTCCGTTATCTTTGAAGCACCGACATTGGATGTCATTATGATAATCGAATTCTTAAAAGAAACCTTTCTGCCCTGTGAGTCGGTCAAAACGCCATCCTCCAGAATTTGAAGAAGCATATTGAAAACATCCGGATGTGCTTTCTCTATTTCATCAAATAGTACAACGCTATATGGTTTTCTTCTTATTTTTTCAGTAAGCTGACCACCTTCGTCAAATCCGACATATCCCGGAGGAGCACCGATAAGCTTCGATACGGTATGCTTTTCCATATACTCAGACATATCGAGTTTTATGATAGCATTTTCATCACCAAACATCGCTTCAGCAAGAGTTTTGCAAAGCTCGGTTTTACCAACACCGGTAGGACCTAGAAAGATGAATGAGCCTATTGGTCTATTTGGATTTTTTAAACCGACTCTGCCACGCCTGATTGCCTTTGCAATTGATGAAACGGCTTTATCCTGACCTACAATTCTTTCGTGGAGAATGCTCTCCATATTTAAAAGTCTTTCGCTTTCCTCCTTTGTAAGTTGGCTTACCGGAATGCCCGTCCAAGAGGAAACAACATTTGCAATATCCTCTGTCGAGACAGCCTTAATATCGTGGTTAGAGGAATTCTGCCACTTTGATTTTTCATCCTTGAGTAAATCTTCAATTTGCTTTTCTTTATCACGAAGGGTAGCCGCAGTTTCGTAATCCTGTGAATTGATTGCAGATTGCTTTTCGCTTTTTAGCCTCTTAATTTCGGTTTCCATATCCTTGAGATTTTGCGGCATTGTATATGAATTCAGTCTAACAA
>CAMFPZ010000188.1 GCA_945979635.1 uncultured Eubacterium sp. | reverse complement strand
AATATCGCTTTAATACTGCATTTTTGACGGGTTCGGATTATTATCGTTACCCTAATATATATTAATCTATGAGCTATATCCATTTTTTATGCTTAAACCATGCAAGCAACGATACTGTAACGCAAATTACAAAAATAATCACACCCGGATAACCAAAGCGTGAGGATAGCTCGGGCATATATCGAAAATTCATTCCGTACCAACCCGCAATAAAGGAAAGCGGAGAGAATATAACTGTAAAGACAGTAAAAATTTTCATAATTTGATTCAGCCTTACCTCAATATTCGACTGATAAGCGTCACGAAGATGCACAACACTGTCACAAAGCATCCTCACATTCTCCTTTAATCGGGAAATTCTCTCGCAAATCAGCGAAAGACATTTCTTATCGTTCTCATCAAAATCACCGAAATCATCATCCTTCAATAAGCAAACAAAATCCATCATCCTGTCATAATTGACATACAGCTCCGACAAAATCTGTTTTCTGCGAAAGAGTTGAATATTAAAATCCTGCTCCTCCCTCGACGAAAGCATCTGTCTCTCCATTTCGTAAATCTGCTCCTGCTTATGCGAAAGATACTCGCCCTGAAGAGAAATAAGCCTGTCCAAAAAAATATAAATAAGTCGGGCAAGGGAGGGCTCCTCAACAGATTTTGGCAAAATGCAAATATCTCTTATTTCGTGATTTCTGTCCTCAATAGGCACAACTAAAAGCAAATTTTTCTTCACATAGACAGCAAAGCGAGCATTACTGACACGCAAGATGCAAAATATACAATCGTCAAAAACTGTCATATCGCAGGCAGAAAATGAGCTTTCGTTCAATCTGGACAGCGTGCCCTTGGGCAACGAAAAATATTCAACCGCACCGGCAAGCTCCGACATCGAAACATATCCGAATGTAAGCCCGGATGCAACAGCGTCCTCCAATTCTATCGACACAATTTCATCATCAAATGAATAATACACAAAACCACCAAGTATATTATGCCCAAAATACATACATAAAAACACAAGCAACATTCCCGAAACAAAGCAAAAATCCGCCTCCCTAAAAACAGGGAAGCGAAAATTCAGTCGTATTAAATTTTTTATTACCAGCCGAAGCGAACGATTTTTATATTACAGCTTCCTACTCCGAGCTTGTAGCATGTTGAATGTCCCTCAGGGGTAAAAATATCAATTCTGCCCTTCTTTGAGAGACCGCTGCCGCCACGGTCAGCAACAGTATAATTTTGGCCATCGACATTTATTACGGAGCCAAGCGGAAGCCAATTACACGCAACATAGTATGGATTAGGCATTCCGTTATACACCTTTTTGCCGGATGTTGTAATACCTCTTGAGTTTCCGTTACAGCTTGAGCACGCACAATAATGTGAGTATCTTCCGCTGATTTCGTCGCCCAGATTATAGCCGTTCCAGGATGTTACGCCGTTAGGCTCAACATTATAATAATCGTCAGGAATCTTTGTTCCAACCTTAATCTGCTCATTAACGGCTGTCCTTGTTACCTTGCGGCTAATTTCTGTTTTTGAATCATATTCGCCGTTGATATACTTTTCCTTATAGGTCACATCGGCAGAGCCGTTCACGCCGGAGCGAGTAACCTTTTTTGTGCCGATTTCCATATCATCCGACTCGATAGTTTCGGACTTGTACTTCACAGCTTCACTAACTGTGCTTTCCTTATACTCAACGCGGTTTACCAAAACACTCAAGCCGTCCTCAATTTGGGTATCAAGCTCCGGTACAGTAAAATCGTCGCCCTCAAGAGTAACACCTGCGAGTGCAATAAGGTCTGCGACAGTTCCGCCAAGCATAGGATATTCCTTTGTTTCGCCGTCTACTGTAAGATTTACATAAGCGGCAGTCTCAAGCTGAATTACCATGCCGTCTGTGATAGGCTCGTTCAGGCTATAATTCAATCTGTCATTTTCGGTTACGAAAAATCCGATTTCCTCAAGTGCCTTTTCTACTGTATCGCCATACACACCATAAGCCTCAATTGAGCTTGAAATTTCTAAATAGATTTTGTTAAATCTGTCAATTACAATCACACCGCCCTGTGAGCTAATGAATTCTGTAATATCAAGCTTATCGTTATTTGTAATTGTAATTCCTGCTTCATTGAGAATTTCGATAGGTTCCGTCTCAGATGTGGTTATAATACAGCTGCTTTCTCCGTCAACTATGGTAACATCATACTTTCTTGCAGAGTCTGCAAAGGCTGTGTTTACAAAAATAGTTGTGAAAAAAACGACTGCTGTAACCACGAGCAGGAAGCGTCTCATCGTACGCTTGACTGCGTTTGATTGGTTAGTCATCTTATATCTCCCTTTCTTGGCAATAATTCGGTGCGAACATATGAAATATTTGTCCGTCGTTATAAGTATTGCCTCAAAACGTTGCCTATTATAGCACTAATTCACAACCAGTCAAATGAGAAATATATTCAATTTTAGTTATTTTGCACAAAGCACTGCTCCGAAATTTGATTATTTCTACCGACCAAGTCTATATCTTGTGGTTGTACGCTTTAACGATTTATCGTACTAAATCAAAATTTTGGGGTGAACTAACAAACTTTGCATTTATACTTGTTACAAATTGTAACATTCTCCAATAGATATAAGCATCGTCGACTATATATTGTATAAAAACATATTCTTCGTATTATTCGTGCCTATATATAGAATTGCACAAAATATTTTATTTTAATTATTT
>CAMFPZ010000187.1 GCA_945979635.1 uncultured Eubacterium sp. | reverse complement strand
GCGGAAATGTGATATTTTGCGATTGAAATCGCAAAGTGATATACGCTAAAGCGTGAAAAATATAGGCTTCTCTTGACGAGAAATCAAGAGAAGCCGTTTTGTTACTTTATGAACTTTTCGATTGCGTCGTTTAGTTCATCAATCATTTCTTTATCGCCCTCTTCGACGGCGTGGACGATACAATGCTCAATATGGTCCTTCAAAATCACCTTGCCGGTGTTGTTTATAGCGGACTTAACGGCGGCGAGCTGAATGAGTACATCGCTGCAATCCTCGTCATCCTCAACCATCTGTCTCACCTTTTGCAAATGACCGATAGCACGAGCGAGACGGTTCGAAATCTCTCGTCTGTGTTCCTCGGAATGATGATGGCTGTGGTTATGATTTTGTTTATGTTCTTCCATATTACTTGAAGTAGGCAACGCCGCTCTCAAACAGCTTCATATCCTTTTCGCCCGGAACATTTGCATAAAGGTTGTCGCCCTTACGCTCGCAATGTCCCATCTTACCGAGAACTCTGCCGTCGGGTGAGGTGATGCCCTCAACTGCACATACCGAGCCGTTAGGATTAAACGGCATATCGTCGCAAACCTCGCCGTCAAGATTTACATATTGTGTTGCAATTTGTCCGTTTGCGATGAGCTTTTTCATAACCTCATCGTCGGCTACGAATCTACCCTCACCATGGCTTATCGGAACGGAGAAAATATCGCCTGCGTTTACAGCAGAGAACCAAGGCGACTTAACGCTCGTTACTCTTGTGTAAGCAACAGAGGAAATATGTCTGCCGATAGTGTTGAATGTAAGAGTTGGGTCGTTTTTCTTAATATCTACGATTTCGCCGTAAGGAACGAGACCGAGCTTTATGAGTGCCTGGAAGCCGTTGCATATACCGAGCATTAAGCCGTCGCGGCAATTAAGAAGCCTTGAAACAGCCTCGCTGACCTTCGGATTTCTGAAGGTTGTTGCGATGAATTTGCCTGAGCCCTCCGGTTCGTCACCTCCCGAGAATCCGCCGGGAAGCATAACGATTTGGCTGGACTCGATTTCCTTGACCATCCTCTCGATTGTTTCCTCAATAGCTGATGGAGTAAGGTTGTTTACAACAAGAACGGAGGCCTCTGCACCGGCCTTTTCGAAGGCTCTTGCTGTGTCGATTTCGCAGTTTGTACCCGGAAAAGCAGGGATAAATACCTTTGGACGGGCAACCTTGTTCTTTGCTACGAAGATTGAACGCTCCTTATAGAGAGGAACATCCTCGTACATTTTTGCTTTTTTGCCGGAATCGGTCGGAAAGACCTTTTCGAGCTTTGAGCACCACTCGTCGATAAGGTCGTCACAGGTATATACAGTGCCGTTTATGATGAATACAGAATTGTTGTTTGTTGTACCGAGAACTACGCCGTCGAACGCATTTTCGTCTGCAAGCTCAAGCACGAAGCTGCCCTGAAGCGGAGCAAAAAGAGTTTTCGCATCAAGACCCTGTGCAAAGGTGAAGCCGGTCTTGTTGCCGAATGCCATCTTGCAAACGGTTGCTGCGGCACCGCCCTCCTTTACTACGCCTGCCGAAAGCACTCTGCCGTCATTGAGAGCCTTGCTGACCTCGACCATAAGAGCCATAGCCTCGTCGTATTTTGGAAGACCGCTTGCTTCGTCAACAGGGATTTCGACAAGCTTTACTGTGCTTGCGTCACCCTTGAATTGAGCCGAAACAGTTTCGCTGGCCTTGCTTATTCCGACAGCGAACGAAACGAGAGTTGGCGGAACATCAAGCTCGTTGAAGCTTCCGCTCATTGAGTCCTTGCCGCCGATTGACGGAGTGTGGTATCCAATCTGAGCAGAAAGTGCACCGAGGAGTGCGGCGGTCGGCTTGCCCCATCTGGAAGGAGTGTCGCCGAGTCTTTCGAAATATTCCTGGAATGTGAGTCTTGCTGTGCTTGGGTTACAGCCTACTGCCGCAAGCTTTGCAAGCGATTCCGTTACAGCGAATGCGGCACTGTGGAACGGTGACCAACGCGAGAGCTTTGGAATGAAGCCGTAGGACATAACGGTTGCCGTATCTGTTTCGCCCTTGAGAAGCGGAATCTTTGCAACCATTGCCTCCTCCGGAGTAAGCTGGTATTTGCCTGCATATGGCATAAGAACCGTGCCGGCACCGATTGATGAGTCAAAGCGTTCAACAAGTCCCTTTTGGCTGCAAACCTCGAGTCTGGAGAGATTTGCCTTTAATGCGTCGGAAATGCTCATATCCTTGAGAGCTTCAGGCACCTCAGTACGATATGATGCGTCATTAATAGCACCGATTTCTGCCTTTGCGTGTTGAACAACGCCGTTTGTGTTAAGGAAATCGCGGCTGAGGTCAACAATCTTGTCGCCTCTCCATGTCATTTCGAGTCTGTTTGTATCTGTTACTTGTGCAACAACTGTTGCCTCAAGGTTTTCTTCGTTAGAAAGCCTGATGAATTTGTCAACATTTGTCTTGTCTATAACGACTGCCATTCTCTCCTGTGATTCGGAGATTGCAAGCTCTGTGCCGTCAAGACCGTCATATTTCTTCGGAACCGCATCGAGATTTATTTTCAGTCCGTCTGCAAGCTCACCGATAGCGACGCAAACGCCGCCTGCACCGAAGTCGTTGCAACGTTTAATCATCCTTGCAACCTCAGCGTTGCGGAATAATCTTTGGATTTTTCTTTCGGTTGGAGGATTACCCTTTTGTACCTCTGCACCGCAGGTTTCGA
>CAMFPZ010000186.1 GCA_945979635.1 uncultured Eubacterium sp. | reverse complement strand
ATATACTATGGCACTTAAATCATCTAATAAGATTGATACAAATACTTATGAGCTCGAAATCACAGTAGACGCTCAAACATTTACAGATGCTTGTAAGCAGGCATACCTAAAGCAAAGAAAGTCAATCCAAATTCCCGGCTTCCGTAAAGGAAAAGCAACACAGGGTATGATTGAAAAGGTTTACGGTGAGGGTGCTTTCTATGAGGAAGCTCTCGAAATCGTATATCCAAAGGCAGTTGGCGATGCCTTCGATGAAGCAGGTCTTAATGTTATCGACCAACCATCGGATGTTGATTTCCCTGTAATGAGCAAGGCAGAAGGCGTTGTTATTACAATGAAGGTAACAACCTATCCTGAGGTTAAGCTTGGAGAGTATAAGGGCATTAAGGGCAAAATGCTTGATACTGCTGCAACTGATGAGGATGTTGAATCAGAGCTTAAGAATATGCAGGACAGAAATTCTCGTCTCGTAACCGTTGAGGACAGAAAGTCTGAAATGGGGGACACCTGTGACATTAATTTCGAAGGCTTCGTTGATGATGTTGCTTTCGAGGGTGGTAAGGGTGAGAATTATCCTCTTGAGCTTGGTTCGAACAGCTTTATTCCCGGTTTCGAGGAGCAGGTTGCAGGCCATGAGGCTGGCGAGGAATTTGATGTAAATGTTACTTTCCCCGAGGAATATGAGCCATCTCTTGCAGGCAAGGATGCAGTATTCAAATGTAAGATTAATGAAATTAAGTCAAAGGAGCTTCCTGAGCTTGATGATGAATTTGCAAAGGATGTTTCCGAATTCGATACTCTTGATGAGCTTAAGGAGGATTTGAAGAAGCAGATCTCCGAAAGAAAAGAAGCAAACGCAAAGACTGATTTCGAAAACCAGATTATTGATCAAATTGTAGAGAATATGGAGGTTGAAATCCCTGAATGTATGAATACACAAAAGTGTGATGAAATGGTTCAGGATTATGCATATAGACTCCAAATGCAGGGCCTTGACCTCAATATGTATCTTCAGTATCTCGGCCAAACTATGGATGAATTCAAGGCACAGTTTATGGATGGTGCAAAGCATCAGGTTAAGGTAAAGCTTGCTCTTGATGCAATCGTAAAAGCTGAAGGTATCGAAGCAACAGAGGAAGAAATCGACAACGAGGTAGCAAAGCTTGCAGAGCAGTATTCCATGGAAGCTGAACAAATCAAGACAGCTGTTCCTGCAGAACAACTTTCTGCTGACATTGTAACTCGTAAGGCTGTTGATTTTGTTGTTGAGAACGCAGTTAAAGAGTAATTTTTGTAAAGGATAGTGATATATATGGCATCAATGCCTTATGTTATTGAACAGTCAAGCTCAGGCGAGCGTAGTGTAGATATTTTTTCAAGACTCTTATCGGACAGGATTATTGTGTTGTCCGATGAGGTCACAGACCAGACCGCATCTCTCGTTGTTGCTCAGCTTTTATTCCTCGAGAGTCAGGATAGTACAAAGGATATTTCACTTTATATTAATTCTCCCGGCGGTTCTGTTACTGCTGGCTTGGCTATTTACGATACAATGAATTATATCAAGTGTGATGTTTCGACAATTTGTGTCGGTATGGCAGCAAGTATGGGTGCTTTTTTATTGAGCAGCGGAGCAAAAGGAAAGAGAATTGCTCTTCCTAACAGCGAAATTCTTATTCATCAGCCGTTAGTCGGAGGCCATGGAATTACAGGTCAGGCAACAGATGTTGAAATTGCTGCAAGAAACCTTTTGAAAACCAAGGAAAAGCTTAATAGAATTCTCGCCGAGAATTGTGGCAAGGATTACGAAACCCTCGTTAAAGACACCGACAGAGATAATTGGATGTCGGCAAACGAGGCAATGGAATATGGCTTGGTTGATAAGGTAATCGACAAGAGATAGGAGACTCGGTTTTGGCAAAAGATGATTCTAATGTAAATGTTGCAAGGTGTTCCTTTTGCGGCAAAAGCGAGTCGATGGTTCACAGATTAATTGAAGGACCGGGTGTATTCATTTGCGACGAATGTGTTTCACTTTGTAATGACCTTATAGAACAAAGCACACCGATAAAGAAACCAAAGCAAAGTAAGGATATGGTTATTCCGAAACCGATGGAAATTAAGCAAAGGCTTGACGAATATGTAATTGGTCAGGAGGAAGCAAAAAAATATCTTTCTGTTGCGGTATATAACCACTATAAGAGAATATTCTGTTCGAATGATGCCGATGTTGAATTGCAGAAAAGCAATATTTTGCTTTTGGGACCAACAGGTGTAGGAAAAACAATGCTCGCCCAAACTCTCGCAAAAATTCTTGATGTTCCGTTTGCTATTGCAGACGCAACAACACTAACAGAAGCGGGATATGTAGGCGAGGATGTAGAAAATATATTACTTCGTTTAATTCAAGCTGCAGATTTTGATATCGAAAAAGCTCAGCGGGGAATTATTTATGTCGATGAAATTGATAAGATTTCACGAAAAAGCGAAAATCGTTCAATAACCCGAGATGTCAGCGGAGAGGGCGTACAACAAGCATTGTTGAAGATTCTCGAGGGCACGGTATCAAATGTTCCACCAGGCGGCGGAAGAAAGCATCCCCAACAGGAATTTATCCAGATTGATACAACAAATATTCTTTTCATATGCGGCGGTGCATTCGACGGAATTGAAAAGATTATCGAAAAGCGACTCGGTAAGGGCTCGCTGGGATTCAATTCAGAGCTGAATAAGAATGTTGATAATAAG
>CAMFPZ010000185.1 GCA_945979635.1 uncultured Eubacterium sp. | reverse complement strand
AGATTCCTCTACGTCTCGTGGGCTCGGAGATGTGTATAAGAGACAGATAAAACAGCGTTGTCGTATCAAATACAACAACGCTTTGAAAATGAATATTATTTGAAGAACAGCGGGAGCTTTTCGAGATAGATTATATCATCTCTATCTGCCGCATCTCCTTCGGCAATCGGGAATGCACAACCAACAACATTTGCATTAAATTTTGCCAAAAGCTCCTTAACCGCCTTAAGGCTGCCACCTGTTGACACAACATCATCAACAATAAGAACACGCTTGCCATCAAGCAAATCGCCATCCTCGTGTCCGAGATAAAGAGCCTGCTCCTTTTGAGTTGTAATAGAAACATCGCTGACCTTTTCGGGTCTATCCATATATACCTTTACTCCCTTACGGATAACTATATATTTCTTTCCACTCAATTTGCTCATTTCATAAGCAAGAGGAATTGACTTTGCCTCCGGAGTTACTATGTAGTCAAACTCGGGAGCCTTTTTCAGGAGCTCCCTTGCACATACCTCAGTCAGCTCAACATCACCAAAAAGGATAAATGCCGCTATATCGAGATTATCCGATACAGAAAATTTTTGAAGCTGACGCTCAATTCCGCCGATTTTTAATGTATAAAATTCCTTACTCATATAAGTTTTTCTCCTAACTTTGTTCCTCCGATAACATGAAAATGCAAATGCATTACAGTTTGTCCTGCATCTGTGCCGCAGTTATTGATAATTCTATAAGAATCAATTCCCTGTGAGCTTGCTATTTCAGGAATTTTCGAAAAAATATGAGCAACAAGCTCGCTATTTTCGGCTGTTATTGCGTTAGCGTTTTCTATATGCTCCTTCGGAACACAGAGAAAATGAACGGGAGCAACCGGATTCAAGTCCTTAAATGCAAGCATTTTTTCATCCTCATAAACCTTTGTTGAAGGAATATTACCATTTACTATTTCACAAAAAACACACATAGGATTCTCCTCCGTTTACTTAATAAGAGCCCTTACAATCTCTTCTGCCTTTGAAATTGCAGAATCAAGCTTTTCTAAATCCTTTGCACCTGCCATAGCAGAATCAGGACGACCTCCGCCGCCTCCGCCGGCAAGCTTTGCAATTTCACGAACAAGGTCGCCTGCCTTAACGCCCTTTTCTATCGCTTGTTTACCGCAAACAGCAACAATAGTAGCCTTTTCTCCGTTTGTTCCTGCGATAACAGCAACAACATTATCACCCTTATTCTTCATTTCATCGCCCATTGTGCGAAGTGAATCAGGAGTTGTTCCGTCAAGCTTTGCTATATATAACTCCAAGCCGTCAACATCAACAGGCTTCGAGAACATATCTGCACTCTTGAGCTTTGTGAGCTCGGCGTTCAGCTTTTGAATTTCTTTATCCTTCTCTTTATTTTCTGCAACAATTGAATCAACCTTACCGATAACATTTCCGTCGGAAATCTTAAGGGACGAAATCAAGCCTTTTACTACTGACTCCTGTTCATTAAGATACTTGATCACATTTGAGCCTGTAAGTGCTGTAATTCTTCGAACGCCGGATGCAACAGAAACCTCACTGATAATCTTGAAGAGTCCCAGCTCTGCTGTATTAGACACATGAGTACCGCCGCAGAATTCGGTCGAGAATTCCTCTGCCTTTACAACACGAACAACATCCCCGTACTTTTCTCCGAAGAGCATCATAGCACCCATCTTCTTCGCCTGTTCGATAGGCATTTCCATCATATCAACCTTTGCAGCTGAAAGAATCATACTATTTACATCATTTTCAACCTGCTCAATCTCATTTTGAGTCAATGCGTTAAAATGAGTAAAGTCAAAACGAACCTCGTTTTCATTTACAAGCTGGCCTGCCTGTTCGACATGAGTACCCAAAATACCGCGAAGAGAAGCCTGAAGCAAATGAGCCGCTGTATGGTTACGCATAATCGAACGACGCTTTTCGTAATCAATAGTAGGAATTACAAAATCACCGACAGAAATCACATCCCTTGCAACACCTGAATGAAGATAAATTGCATCCTGATTTTTAGTCGTATCGAGAACATCGAATACATTTTCTTCGTCCTTTTGGATAAATCCTGTATCTCCTACCTGACCGCCGGACAACGCATAGAACGGAGTTTTATCCAAAGCTATCGTTCCCTTTTCACCGGCACCGAGAGCATCTACAAATTCACCCTCCACATTAACGATTGCAAGAACCCTTGCATCACAGGAGCTTTCAGTATATCCGACAAACTCGGTTTTTTCTATATTAAATTTCAGGCTCTCGCCCTTCCAAGCATCTGCACCGGCATCCTTACGAGCAGCACGAGCAGTAGCCTTTTGATTTGCCAGAAGCTCGTTAAATCTATCCTC
Organism: uncultured Eubacterium sp.; assembly: GCA_945979635.1. Classification (GTDB taxonomy): domain Bacteria; phylum Bacillota; class Clostridia; order Oscillospirales; family Acutalibacteraceae; genus Eubacterium_R. The sequence goes on along the minus strand of CAMFPZ010000185.1, from coordinate 383 downwards.
ATCAACAGTCATTCCCTTTTCCTCGAGAACATCCTTTGTCAAGTCGAGCGGAAAACCGAAGGTATCGTTAAGCTTGAAGGCATCATCGCCGGAGAAAACCGTTCCCTCGGTTTTTTCGATATATTCATCAAGAAGAGCAAGTCCTGCATCAATAGTCTTTCCGAATCCTTCCTCCTCGGCGAGAATAACCTTCTTGATGAGCTCTGCCTTATCCTTAAGCTCAGGGTAAGCAACCTTATTATCCTCAAGAACTGTATCGCATACCTTATAAAGGAATGGTTCTGTAACACCGAGCAATCTGCCATGTCGACAGGCTCTGCGGATAAGACGGCGAAGTACCTGTCTCTTATACACATCTGACGCTGCCGACGATACTCCTTGTG
>CAMFPZ010000184.1 GCA_945979635.1 uncultured Eubacterium sp. | reverse complement strand
AACTTATGCTAAATATCATACATTGGGGGCATAATGCGTCTTGATGTAGGAATAGGAGAAATAGTTATGGCTTCAGTAAAAAAGAGTAACACAAAAAAGATTGTTTGGGCTGTAATAGCAGTTATTCTTGTTATTGCTATTGTGGTAGGCATTATGCTTATTCAATCAAGCAAGAATAAGGTTGATGTTAGTCTTACGACTATATCAACCGATAGCATTGTTCAAACAGTTAGTTCAACAGGTGAGGTTTCCTCCGGTCTCAAGAAGGAATATTCCGCAGGAAGCGTTGCTACTGTAAAAGAGGTTTTCGTAAAGGTTGGCGACGAGGTTAAAAAGGGCGATAAACTCGCAACCTTCGACACATCCAATCTTGACACGCAGGTTGCAAGCCTTTCGGTATCGTACAATGATGCGTTGAAATCCTACAATACTGCCGTTGAAAACCAGAAGGCAGCAAAGGAGCAGCTCGTTGTAATTAATTCAGCACTCGACGAAATTAATGCAGAAATCGCAGAGCTTGAGTCTAAAGGTGTAAAGAAGACACCGGTTGCAAGTAATTCGTATGTAATTGTTGAGTCTGCGGATGCAGTAGCATATTCTGCACCTTCAACTTATGCAGAAGGTTCGGGCGGAATCGGTGACATCATCGGTGGCGGCTCAGGCGGCTCAGGCGGAATCGGCGATATTATCGGCGGTGGCGGTGGCTCAAGCAGCAGCGACGCTACCCAACAGTTCCAGGAGCAAATTGATGAGCTTATCCAAACCATTCAGGAATTACAGGAAAGCATTGATGGTATTAATGCCCGTATTGATGAGCTTTCAAAGCAGCTTGAAGCTCTCGCTGCAGCAGCAAATCAAATTGACCCTAACAGCATTAAGATGACAGCGTTGCAGATTGAACACACAGGCCTCACAGCACAGAAGGAAATCTATTCAATTCTTGCACAGGGCAATACTGTAAGCACTCAAAAGCAGGTTGTAAATACAACAAAGCAGGCACTCGATACTGTATCAACAGCACAAAAGTCATTGTCACAGGGCTGGACTGCTGATTTTGATGGTACTATAACAGCGTGCAATATTACATCGGGCGGTCAAACTACTGCTCTGGAAAAAGCAATTACACTCGAAAATATGGACACAAGAGTAGTAACTATTTCTCTTGGCGAATATGATGTTCATAAGGTTAAGGTTGGTATGAAAGCAAGAGTAAAGACTGCTTATGGTTCATACGAGGGTGAAGTTGCAACTATCGCTCCAACGGCAACAGGCGGAAATTCATCATCTGTTATGGATTCGGTTGGCTCAATGGCAGGTATCAGCGGTCTTTCATCACTCACAGCACAGGGTGCCGGCGTTGAATGTACAGTTTTAGTATCTGACCCTGATGAATTTATCATTATTGGATTTAACGCTGATGTTGAAATCACAACAGGTACATATAACGATGTACCGTGTGTACCAATTGAATCAATTATTCTCGAAAAAGATGGAACATATGTATATGTTTATGACGAGGAAGAAGGAACTGTAACAAAGACTGCAATTACAACAGGTGCAACATCTGACACATCATATGAAATTAAGTCGGGTCTTTCAGTTGGACAGAAGATTGTTACAACCCCTCAAACAAATTATGAGGAAGAAACCTTTAAGGTTAGAGTAGTTGATAAGGTTAGTAATTAAGAGGTAATATAAGTGAATTTAACAGAAAGCTTAAAAATTGCTATAAAATGTATTAAAGCGAATTGGCTTCGTTCTGTACTTACTATGCTTGGTATTATTATCGGTATAACCTCAGTTATTATGATTGTCGGTGCAGGTACAGGTGTAAGAGACTATATCGTAGGTCTTATTGAGGATATGGGCTCAAATGCCGTACTTGTCAGCGTTGACGCAACTCAAGCGACTGATAACGACTATATTACTCTTGAGGATGTTGAAAACATAAAGACTAAGGTTTCGGGCGTTGACCGTTGTTCACCAATGCTAATGGGTTTTGGTCAGGCAACTATCGACAAGACTGCTACTGAAGCAACAGTAATGATGGTCGGCGTAAATTCCGATGTTCAATTCGCAATGACAAATACCTGTGACTACGGCAGATTTTTCTCGGATGAGGAATATGCGGCTAACGCACCAATTGCCGTTATGGGTATTGAGTCAGCAAAAAATGTATTTGGATATGAAGATGCAACAAATGAGAGCATAACTGTTTCTTCATCGGGAAAATCTATGAAGATTAAGGTTTGCGGCGTTGCAAATATTGATGCTATGGCAAACTCACTCGGTGGCGGCGGAAATATCGGTCAGATGTTCCAAACTGGCTCCGATAAGCCGGTAATTGCATTGTTCTTGCCTTGTACTACATTAACTCAAATTACAGGTGCAAGCTCAAAGTTATCTAGTGTTTTCGTTATTGCCGAAGAAGGTGCAGATTATGACGCAGTCGGAAATGCGGCTGTAAACTATCTCAAAGCGTCACACGGAAACTATTCAAAGGGTATGTATACAGCACAGAATATGGCAACATATATCGAAATTGTTGACATTATTATGAAGGTGCTTACAGCGTTTATTGCTTGCGTTGGTGCTATCTCGCTTATTGTTGGCGGTATCGGCGTTATGAATATTATGCTCGTTTCCGTAACCGAGCGTACAAGAGAAATTGGTATTCGAAAATCTCTCGGAGCAAAAACGGGAGTTATTACAATGCAGTTCCTCACAGAGTCGATTATTCTCTGCCTTATCGGCGG
>CAMFPZ010000183.1 GCA_945979635.1 uncultured Eubacterium sp. | reverse complement strand
GGTAGGACTTGGTATGACGCCCATTAAGGCAAATCTTCTTCCGCTATGCTGCGTTGCTTTGGAGTGAACTATGACAGATATTATAATTGAAAATATGAAAACAGAGCATATTAACGAAGTAGAAAATATTGAAAAAATATGCTTTGTTCACCCTTGGTCAAGGGTTGATTTGGAACAACAGTTAAATCTTGATACATCGCATTTTGCCGTTGCAACTGTTGATGAAAATGTTGTTGGCTATATGGGATTACAGATATTTTGCGGCGAGGGATATGTGACAAATGTTGCCGTTTTGCCTGAATATCGCAGAATGGGAATAGCAAAGAAATTGATAGAATACCAAATGCAAAATGATATGTCCTTTATTTCGCTCGAGGTTAGAGAAAGTAATCTCCCTGCAATAAAGCTCTACGAAGCCTGCGGCTTTGAGAATGTCGGTATTCGTCCGAAGTTTTATTCTAATCCTACCGAAAATGCAATAATTATGACAAAGATTATAAGGTGAACTATGAAAAAAGAAAAATTATACAAAATTGATAAAGAAGAACAGAAAATGATAGACGCCTTTAAGCAGGCGATTGAAAATTGCTTTAGCAGTGGCAGATACAGCAAAGGGCTTGAATACGAAGAGCTACATAATAAAGATGGTTATTGCATTATTGCCGTCCTCGATTATGGAAAATTTGAGGCAAGAGTCAGTTATAATCCGTGCTATTTGCTAAATGATTTTCTTGATGTAAAATTTAAGCTGGGCGGAAAGTATAATTACAGTATTTATGATATTTTCAATTTGTTTGATATTCAGGATTTCAATCAATATTATTATTCTTCAATAGAAATCAATGAAAATATGGATAAGGATGTAACCGCTATCCTTGATATGATAAATAAATATTCATATGATATCGAAAAGGCAAGCGAACCGCAAAACCTTCAAATTCTTGATTCAAATATCGAGTCGGATTATAGAAATACATTTGTAAAGGATAAGGAGGAAACATGGCGAGAGGATATAGATAATCCCTTGGAGCTTGATATTGTTCATCCGCTTTTTGCAGATGTATCGTCTGCAACTGATTCGAATAAGCTTTTGAAGAAAATGAAAAAGCAAAACTCAAAGAATAATTTAGGAACTCTATATGAGCAAAGATTGCTGAAATATCTTGAACAGGGTAATAGCGTAATAAACGAAAATGTTGTTGAGGATAAGAAGCAGGTAAAAACCTATTCACGCATGAAGCTTATTATTGATGTTTGTATCTTCCTTGCTGTTATGGTTATTACTGCGGCTGTCCTGTGTTTAGCAAAAAATATAGGCTTCGAGGGTGCCTATGTTCCAAAGGAAATGATTATCCTCGGACCGATTACTCTTCCTTTTTCTGTGGATGATTTCATCTCGTTATTATTGACAGCGGTACCAATCAGTTTTGGTATAGAAACCCTTTTTTCGAAGCTTATATTTAAGAAAATGACAAAGGGTGATACCGCTGTAATGCAACGATATAATAAAGAAAATCAAAGCGATTGGGACAAAAACAAAATTACGAAGGCTTTTAAGTATATCGTTTCTGTCGGTGCAATTATATTTGGCATAGTAATTGCCTGCGGCGTGTTGAATGACAATATCGGCTTTTATGATGATTATGTTAGATTTGATGATAATATGAGTTTCACAAGGGTTGATGTGTCATACGAGGATGTAAAGATTGCAAGGATTCTCGGCGAATACGATGAGTATGATGAATATGAGACTTATACAGATGTTGTTTCGTATGTTGTCTATGATAGCGAAGATCATTATTATGCTCTTGAATATTTATCTCCTGATGGAGAAACGGTGGCTCGTATAGAAAAAATCATAGAGGATTACGACAAGGAAGTTAAGCAATACAAGGCTTTGGCTGATTTCGAGGATGAAATATGTTCAATAGAAGAAGTGGAAAATGTATGAAGATTTTAGGAATCGAGTCCTCCTGCGACGAAACTGCGGCGGCAGTTGTGGAGGACGGAAGAAAAGTATTGTCAAATGTGATAGCAACCTCGCTCAATGAGCATAAGCTCTATGGCGGAGTGGTGCCGGAGATTGCTTCTCGCCGTCACGCAGAGAGTATCAGCGGCGTTGTGGAGCAGGCATTAAAAGACGCAAATTGTACAATGGACGATATTGATGCAGTTGCAGTAACCTATGCACCCGGTCTAATCGGCTCCCTTTTGGTTGGCGTTAGCTTTGCAAAGGGGCTTGCACTTTCCTGTGATAAGCCGCTTGTACCTGTCCACCATCTTCGCGGACACATTGCCTCGAATTATATTTCGAGTGATATTGAACCGCCGTTTCTTTGTCTTGTTGTCAGCGGAGGTCATAGCCATATTGTCGCCGTGAAATCCTATACTGATTTTGAGGTTATCGGAAAAACCCGTGATGATGCCGCAGGTGAGGCTCTTGACAAGGCAGGTCGTACTATGAAGCTGGAGTATCCGGGTGGTGTTAGTATTGATAGGATAGCCCCGCAGGGAAATGAAAATGCATTTATATTCCCGAAGCCGAGGGTTGCCAATTCACCATATGATTATTCGTTTAGCGGACTTAAAACAGCCGTAATAAATACTATGCATAACGCCGAGCAAAAGAATGAGAAAATATCCGTACCTGACCTTGCTGCATCGTTTCAAAAAAGCGTTGTCGATTGCTTATTAGCAAATTTTGAGAGTGCGGCAAGAGATTTTGGGTATACTAAACTTGTAATTGCCGGAGGTGTTTC
>CAMFPZ010000182.1 GCA_945979635.1 uncultured Eubacterium sp. | reverse complement strand
CCTACTTCTTTTCCGAGGCCGGGAGTTGTAAGACGATAGGAGCATTTTTCTACTAAATCAGCCCTACCTGCGATATAACCGCCGGTACGGGCAATACCTCCTCCTGCATTTTTGATAAGCGATCCGGCAATTAAATCCGCTCCTACCTCGCATGGCTCCATTTTTTGGGTAAACTCGCCATAACAGTTATCGACCATAACAATTACATCAGGGTTCTTTTCTTTAGCTATCCCAACTATTTCGCCAATCTCCTCAACAGTTAGTGATGGGCGAAGCTCATATCCCCTGCTACGCTGAATATAGACCATATTTACGGTATTATCAACAGCATTTTTAATAGCCTCTAAATCGGGCTTCATATCCTTTAGGGCAATTTCATCGTAAACAACACCAAAGTCCTTAAGTGAGCCCATATTTTCGCCTGTAATGCCAATAACATTATGGATAGTATCATAAGGCGTTCCGGTTACGCAGAGCATTTTATCACCGGGACGGAGAACACCGAACAAGGCAGTAGCAAGCGTATGAGTTCCGCATGTAAAATTATGTCTAACCAAAGCATCCTCGGCACAAAAGACCTGTGCCCATACCTTATCAAGCGTTTCTCTTCCTCTATCACCATAGCCATATCCGGTTGATGATACAAAATGACTCTCACTGATTGAATTATCAATAAAAGCCTTTTGTACCTTAAGCTGGTTATATTCGGTTATATCATCTATATCCTCAAATACCTTACCGATTTTTTTCATAACCTCGGCAGAGCATTTTTCTATTCTTTCGTCAATATCAAAAAAAGAATTCATTTATACATTCTCCATATTCCTGTATTTTCGAAGCCTAAACGATTATAAAAATTTTCGTTTAATTCGGCGTCTCGCATTAGATAAACAATGCCTTTTACATCGTTGCATATATACGATACCAAATAGCTTGCATATCCCAATCCTCTGAATTCATCCTGTGTCCTAACGGTAGTCAGCACAGCATCATTCTTATAAATCGAAGATAATATTCCGCTTGATACAATCATGCCATCAACATTAAGAGTGTACGCTCTGGCGGTATTATGTCGTACTCTATGGCTTATGTCAACATACCAAGCCTTGAAATCCTGATTTTCGTAATCTATGAAATTATACAAATCCATCAGCTTCGGATATTCGTCAATAGTTACATTCAATTCAGGCAAATTTAATTTCCTTTTGCTCTGCATAATGACGCCCTGATCATATTTTGCACCGAATTGAAATTCCGGCGGACATAAAATGGAGGCGTGGCCTGTTATGCAAAAAAATCGAACTAGCTCGGTATTATCAAAGCCCTCTTCAAGTGCCATAGTAATATCATTATCGAGCCTTGAAATAATCGCAGTTATTTTGTCATCAATTATTTGTCGATAAAATGTTGCAAAATGATATGAGGTGCCGTAGGACTTCAGCAATGAAAGTATTCTGACCGTATAAATATCATTCTTATTCCATTTATTATATTGCTCAAAACCTTCTATTTTTTCAATCATATAATTTCGGTAGTAATTCCTTTATTAATTTTCTTGTATTTTTAATGTCTGTTTCAAATACAACGCTGTTAGCAGAGTGGATATATCTGCAAGGCAAAGAAATTGCAAGCACTCTGGTGCCGTTTCCGGATGTCTGAATAGCACCGGCATCATTTCCTCCGGCTACTGCGGTTTTAGTTTGAATAGGAATATCCTTTTCTCTTGCAACGCTGAACGCAAGATTATACAAATCCCTGTCATAAATTGTTGACCTGTCCATAAACGACACAACAGGTCCGTCACCTAATACACAAACTCTGTCGCAGCCCGTAACGCCGTCTAAATCCGCTGCAGTAGTTGCCTCAAGGACTACTGCAATATCAGCATTTACAGTATAAGAGGTACATTTTGAACCGCGAAGCCCAACCTCCTCCTGCACATTAAAGCAAAACACAGTATCATATTTTAGCTCACTCTTTATTAACTCAACCATAAGCATACAGCCTATTCTGTCATCAAGGGCCTTTGCCTTAATATAGCCATTTCCGAAATTAATAAAGTCGCTATCAAAATATGCGTAATCTCCGATCCTGATATTTTCTTCTGCCTCTTTTTTAGATGAGGCCCCAATATCTATCAATAGCTTATCAAAATCAGGACAAATATTCTTTTCGTCAGTAGAGAGAAGATGATATGCCTTATCTCCAATAACGCCCTTAATTGATTTATCACCAACTGTAACACATCTATCAAGGCAAACTCTACTGTCAATTCCGCCGACATTAGTAAAACGAAGATAGCCATCTTCGGTAATACCGGTTACAATAAAGCCTACCTCATCCATATGAGCGTTTATACTAACAACCTTTGATGGCTTAATTTCACCTTTTTTATATGCGATGATAGAGCCAAGGTTATCAATATAATAGTCGCAATAATCCTTAATTTCGTTTATTATAAATTCTCTAACGGCTTTTTCGTCACCTGATGTTGAATTAATACTACAAAGTGTCTTAAGCATTATTAACACCCACATCCTCTCTAATGTATTCAACTATCAAATCAGTCACCGCCTGAATATCTCCGGTGTCTATTATTTCAATAGGAGAATGCATATACTTTAGCGGAATAGAGAGCAAGGAGGTTCGAATGCCTCTTTGACTTATAGTTATAATATCAGCATTTGTTCCTGTATGTCCCCCACCCATAACCTCGGGCTGATGAGGAATATTCTTACTCTTTGCAATTTTAGTCATTGAATCTGACATTCTTCTGTCTAAAATAGGAG
>CAMFPZ010000181.1 GCA_945979635.1 uncultured Eubacterium sp. | reverse complement strand
GGCTTTAAGGCATTGATTTTCTCATTGCCGATAAGTGTCGGACTGTCGTTCCTGATGTATAATGCGGTCGCAATGAATTCATTCGCATTCCAAATTGACTTTACACTATATGCTGTTGTTACTCTCGTTGTTATGGCAATCATTGGACTTACAATGCTTTATTCTGTAAACAAGGTAAAAAAGCAAAATATCATTGAAAACCTAAAAGAAGATATTAGTTAATTAATTAACACTCGGATGTTTTTGATTCATCCGAGTGTTTTCATTGACAAAAAATCTTTGTAATATTATACTTAATTTGACGAAAAATAAACAAAAAGCATTATTAAGGTATAATATGAAAAAATTTAATGTTTACGGAATGAGCTGTGCTGCTTGCAGTACAAAGGTTCAAAATGCAGTATCATCAATTAAAGGTGTTGATGAATGTAATGTGAATTTGCTGACTAATACTATGATTGTTGAGGGTACTGTCGATGATAAATTGATAATATCAGCTGTAAAAAAAGCAGGCTATGATGCGAAAATTCAGAATGATAGTATGCCGCAAAATGATGATAATAAAGAACTGAAATCATTGATTAAGCGACTTGTTATGTCTGTTGTTTTGTTGTTGCCGCTGATGTATATTTCTATGGGATATACAATGTGGGGTTGGTGGCTTCCGTCCTTTATGAGAGGCTTTAATGTTATTTCTTCAATTCAGGCAATTTTATCTCTTGCCATTTTGATTATTAACAAAAAGTTTTTCATAAACGGCTTCAAGGGAGTTATTCATAAATCGCCAAATATGGACACACTTGTTGCACTGGGAAGCGGTGCTTCATATGTTTATAGCTTGGCTATGTTTATTGATTCTTTGGTAAATAATTATTCTCACTTGCCGCATTATTATTTCGAATCTGCCGCTATGATTCTCGCACTCATTACAATCGGAAAGACGCTTGAAGCATATTCGAAGGGCAGGACAACCTCTGCAATAAAGGAATTACTTTCATTAGCACCTAAAAAGGCTAATATTCTTATTGATGATAAAGAATTTTCGATTAATGCCGACGAGGTTAAAGTCGGAGATATTTTTGTTGTTAGGGCAGGGGAGAGCATTCCTGTTGACGGAAAAATAATAAACGGCTCGGGATCACTAAATGAATCAATGCTGACGGGCGAGAGCGTTCCTGTTGATAAAACTGTCGGCGATAATGTCGCTTGTGCAACAATTCTTGAAGCAGGCTTTATTAAGTGTCGTGCGACTAAGGTAGGAAATGATACCGCCCTTGCAAAAATCATTAAAATGGTAAGTGAAGCAAGTGCAACTAAAGCACCTATTGCAAAAATCGCTGATAGAGTTAGTGCCGTATTTGTTCCTTTTGTTATCGGTGTCGCTTTTATTACATTCGTTTCCTGGATGATAATTAATAATGATTTTTCGTTTGCTCTAAACAGAGCGATTAGTGTTTTGGTTATTAGCTGTCCGTGTGCTTTGGGACTTGCTACACCTGTCGCTGTTATGGTCGGAAGCGGCAAGGGTGCAAAAAACGGAATTCTCTTCAAAAATGCAACCGCACTAGAGCAAACAGGCAAAGCGGATATTATTGTATTCGATAAAACCGGTACAATAACTCTTGGTAAACCGGAAATAATTGATGTTCACCCGATGAATTCTTCAAAGAAAGAATTATTGAGAATTGCTTATGCACTTGAGTATAACAGTCATCACCCTCTTGCAAAGGCTATTGTTGAATATTCAAAGGAAAATGGTATTGAATATATCGAATCTACCGATTTCAAATCAATAACAGGAAGCGGTATTCAGGCAGTATATAAAGGAAGCACTGTCTTTTCGGGAAATGCCGGATTTATTTCGCAGTATTGCAGGCTTGACGAAAAGTGTAATGATATTATTGATTCTTATGCGGTTAATGGTGCAACCCCTGTCATTTTTGCAGCTAATAACGAAATTATCGGCATTATTGCTATTGCCGACAAGATTCGTGAAGAAAGCATTGATGCGATAAATCTGCTAAAATCAGCAGGCTTGTATACCGTTTTGCTTACAGGAGATAACGAAAAGACTGCAAACGCTGTTGCAAATAAGGTTGGATTTGATAAGGTTATTTCCGAAGCACTTCCCGAAACAAAGGAATTTGCCGTTTCAATTTTGTCAAAATACGGCAAAACAATTATGGTTGGCGACGGAATAAATGATGCACCTGCTTTGACGCGTGCAGATATTGGTATCGCAATCGGTTCGGGTACGGATGTTGCCGTAGAAAGCTCGGATATTGTAATTTCTTCATCTAATCTGCTAGATGTTGTTGCCTCGATCAATTTGAGTAGGTTAACTTTCAGAAATATTAAGGAAAACCTGTTTTGGGCATTTATTTATAATGTTATCGGAATTCCGCTTGCCGCCGGCGTTTATTATGGTATAACAGGATGGACGCTGACTCCGATGTTCGGTGCACTGGCTATGAGTCTTTCGAGCGTATGTGTGATTTCAAACGCCTTGAGACTAAATATGTACGATATTTATAAAGCAAGAAAATCAAAAAAGAATAAAATAAATATTGAAAATTTGGAGGAGATAAAAATGGAAATCACTTTAAAAATTAACGGTATGATGTGTCCTCATTGCGAAGCAACTGTAAAAAAGGCTCTCGAAGAAATTGACGGCGTATTGCTTGCATCACCAAACCATACCGAAAATAAAGCGGTAGTTAAGCTTTCGAAAGATGTTGACATATCAATTCTCGAAAACGCTGTAATCAACGCTGGCTACGAAATAGATCTGTCTCTTATACACATCTGACGCTGCCGACGATACTCCTTGTGTA
>CAMFPZ010000180.1 GCA_945979635.1 uncultured Eubacterium sp. | reverse complement strand
CCTCCTCGGCACTTGCAATATCAGGCTCGGAAACAATTTCCAAAAGCGGAACGCCGCAGCGATTATAGTTTACAAGAGTAGATTCGGTCCATTCATCGTGAACGAGCTTTCCTGCGTCCTCCTCCATATGAATTTCGTGAATTCTAACCTTCTTCTTGCCGCCATTTACGCTGTCATTTATCTCAACCCAGCCGTTACGACAGATAGGAAGATAAAGCTGTGAAATCTGATAAGCCTTTGGAAGGTCAGGATAGAAATAGTTTTTACGGTCAAATTTATTATACTGTGTTATTTCACAATTAAGAGCAAGACCTGTACGAACAGCAAACTCTACCACCCTTTTATTAAGCACAGGGAGAGTGCCCGGCATACCGGAGCAAATCTCGCAAACGTGGGTATTAGGTTCACCGCCGAATTCGGTTGAGCAATTGCAAAAAATCTTTGTTTTAGTGGCAAGCTCGGTATGAACTTCAAGTCCGCAGACAGTTACAAATTCCATATTCACTTGCCTCCTTTATACCAAATTTGGTTTCTTTTTGTGATAATCTGTTGCATTTTGATATGCATAGCCCGCAGTGAGGATTGTTTTTTCCTCAAACGGCTTACCGATAAGCTGCATACCCACAGGCATATTATTACTGTCAAATCCACAAGGAAGTGCAAGTGACGGCAAGCCTGCAATATTAATCATAACTGTATAGATATCGCCCAAGTACATTGCAAGGGGATCGGAAAGACCTTCGCCAATCTTAAGTGCTGTTGTAGGAGCAACAGGTCCGAGAAGGAAATCATATCTTTCGAATGCTTCATTAAATGCTTTACAAATCAAGCCCTTTGACTGCAATGCTTTTTTGTAGTAGGCATCAAAGTAACCGGATGAAAGCACGAAATTACCAAGCATAATACGCTTCTTAACCTCCATACCAAAGCCCTCCGAACGAGACTTGAAATACACATCGTGGAGATTAAATGCCTCGTCGGCTTTGTAGCCATACTTAATACCGTCGAATCTTGAAAGATTTGAGCAAGCCTCAGCACAAGCAATAATATAGTAGGTTGGGATTGCATATTTTACTATCGGCATAGTGAACTCCTCAACGGTTGCACCAAGAGAAACAAGAATTTCGGCAGCCGTCTTAACTCTTTGGGCAACCTCCGGATTGATTCCGTCGCCGAAGAAATCAGTAGGTATTCCTATTTTCATACCCTTAATATTATCTACCATTATAGCATCAAGAGAGAATTCCTCGCTAGCCATTGAGGTTGAGTCCTTAATATCCTTGCCCTTTATGATATTGAACACGCCTGCAACATCAAGAACATCCTTACCGATAGGGCCGATTTGGTCAAGAGAGGATGCATATGCTATAAGTCCATAACGAGATACAGATCCGTAAGTAGGCTTCAAGCCTGTTACGCCGCAGAAGGAGCAGGGTTGGCGAACCGAGCCGCCCGTATCGGAGCCGAGAGCAACAACACTTTCGTCAGCAGCAACAGAAGCAGCAGCACCTCCCGAAGAACCGCCGGGAACACGATTTATGTCCCAAGGATTCTTTGTCGCACCATAGTACGATGTTTCTGTTGTTGAGCCCATAGCGAACTCATCCATATTAAGCTTTCCGAGAGGCACCATATCTGCTTCAAGAAGCTTATTGATTACAGTAGCGTTATACGGAGGCTTGAAATTAAACAAAATTTTTGATGCACAGGAGGTCAACTTACCCTTTTCGCATATATTGTCCTTAATACCAACGGGAACACCTGCTAAAGGAGAGGTGCTCTCGCCTGCATTAATCCTTGCCTGTACTCTTTCTGCCTGAGCCATTGCGGACTCAACATCAAAAGAGGTATAGCAATTATAGGTCTTGTCCTTTTCTTCAACAACTCTGGCGATGCTCTCTACAGCATCCATTGAAGTAATTTCTTTGTTTTTTATTTTTTCTGCCACTTGGAGGGCAGTCATTTCATAGATTTCCATATATCCCCCTCCTAGTCAACAGTCTTTGGTACAACAAAGCATCCGTCCTGACTTTCAGGAGCGTTTGCTACGATTTCGTCCGGTGTCATAGACTCTTCCACCTCATCCTCACGCATAACATTAGTTACAGGGAAGCAATGGCTCATAGCCTCAACGCCATCGGTATCAAGCTCGTTGAGCATATCAATATAGGTCAAAATATCCTGAAGCTCACTTCCCACCTTTTTTTCCTCTTCCTCGTTAAGAGTAATACGGGCGAGTGTTTCGAGATATTTTATTAAATCAGGAGTAATTTGCATTATTTATTCCTCCGAAAATTAGTTCTTTTCTACCGGTCTGCGAAGCTTAATATGAGTTTCGCGGAGCTGAAGCTCTGTTACATAATTCGGAGCTCCGAGAAGCATATCCTGTGCATTGCTATTCATTGGAAAAGCAATAATTTCACGAATATTCTCCTCATCCTTAAGGAGCATAATCATACGGTCAACACCGGGAGCCATACCTGCGTGAGGCGGTGCTCCGTAGTGGAATGCGTTATAGAGTGCACCGAACTTTTCTTTTACTGTGTCCTCGCTATATCCTGCCATTTCGAACGCCTTTACCATAACATCAGGTCTATGGTTTCTTACTGCACCGGAGGAAAGCTCAACGCCGTTGCATACAATATCGTATTGATAAGCCTTAATCTCTGTCGGCTCCTCGTTAAGAAGAGCATCCATCTCACCTTGAGGCATTGAGAATGGATTATGAGTAAAGATAAGCTGTCCGTTTTCGTCTCTCTCAAACATTGGAAAATCTGTAATATAGCAGAATTCAAATCTATCCTTATCAATCAAATCAAGGCGATTTGCAAGCTCTGTTCTAA
>CAMFPZ010000179.1 GCA_945979635.1 uncultured Eubacterium sp. | reverse complement strand
CTATATATGTATTATTATGTAAATAAAGGTGATTATATGAAGAAAATCTCCAGACGGATATTATCCTTTGTCTTAAGTGTTGTTCTTTTAGCAACTACCTTGAGCTTTGTTTTTGTGGCAAATGCAGCTAAAACAACTACTCCGGGTCCGAATTTGACATATTCCTTTGATAGTTCAACCGGAACCTTTACAATCAGCGGTACCGGAGATATGTACGACTTTCGCGATACCTCTATTGGAACAAATCGAAAGGCTCCATGGACGGAAATAAAGGATCAAATAAAAACAGTTATTATCGGCGAGGGCGTAACCGGTATAGGCGATTATTCGTTCTTTAAGTGTGTAAATCTCACAAAGGTTCAGCTTCCTTCAACGCTAAAGGAAATCCGAGGCTTTGGTGCTTCGGGTGGTGCGGTTGCAAGTAATACGGGCTCATACGGAGCTTTTCGCGAATGTACCTCTCTCGTTGAAATTGTTTTTCCTGAAGGACTCGAAAAGATTGAACCTGTTGCTTTCCGTGAGTGTACATCGCTTAAGAGAGTTGTTTTGCCTGACAGTCTTACCTCTCTCGGAACTGCCGCATTTGTTAATTGTACCGGTATTTCTTCAGTAACATTCGGTTCGGGTATAACCGAAATTCCGACCGAAGCGTTTTATCAGTGCTCCAATCTTTCAGAGATTAATTGGGGTCCGAATGTACAGAAGGTAGGCGGATGGGCTTTTTACGGCACTCGTCTGACCGCTGTTGAAATTCCTGAGCATATTACCGAAATTACGGCAAGAGCGTTTGCCGATTGCTACCACCTTTATGATGCGACAATCTACAATCGTGAATGCTCTATTGCTGACCTTTCATTCAATAATGAAAAGCTGACGAGACCTCAGGAATTCAATGTTCACGGCTATTCGGGCTCAACTGCACAGACCTTTGCAGAAAAGAAATCATATACCTTTATTCCTCTTGAAGACTGCTCTCATGTCAATACTCATACATCAATTACAGTAGCACCGACCTGTACTGAACAGGGAAATATGGCACTTATCTGTGATGATTGCGGCGTTACTGTTTCCAATACTGTTCTTGATGCAACGGGACATAGCTATCCCGATGGACAGGATATTGTAAGAGACGATACGGCGGTTGACGGACATATCAGAACCTTCCAAACCTGCTCTGTTTGCGGATATGAGAATGTTATTCTTGAGCATGCGAAGCTTGGAACAAACGAATATGTTTGGGTAGAGGGTTATTATACCTATAGAAATACTGCAACCTGTACCCGTTCCGGCACAGAAACCTATACCTGTACCGTAGATGGTTGTAGACAAATTGAGGCTCATGTTGTCCAGAAGGGCGGTCACCAATGTGAGTGGCAAACTACAAAGCAGGCAACCTGTACGACCGACGGCGAAAAGACCGGACATTGTACTGTTTGTGACACTGATGTAACAGAAGTAATTCCTGCTATCGGACACGATTTAGATACAAGCGTTATCATTAATTCCGAGGATAAGACCATCGTTGACGGCCATGTTTACAATTATTACAGATGCAAAAACTGCAACGAGAATGTTTGCCAAATGGTGCATACAGCTTGGATAGATGGCGAATATACTCCAAATGTTATTTCGCGTCCTACCTGCACTGTTGACGGCCTGCAAAGAGATACCTGTGACATTTGCGGCGAAACCCGAAATGTTACACTCAAGGCAAATGGCGAGCATGTATGGGAGGAAACAACTACTGTTGAACCAACCTGTACCTCACAGGGACAAACAAACTATAAATGTGCAAATTGTGAATTGACCAAAAAGGATACAGTGCCGGCACTCGGACACGATTATCAAATTGTCACTGAAAGCTGCATGGCTCCAACCTGTACCGATTCCGGATATGACACCTATAAATGCTCTCGTTGCCCTGCTTCGAGACAGGACACTATCGACCCGCTCGGTCATACATCAAATCCCTATTACTATGTAGAAACAAAGACGGCAGATTGCGAAAACGACGGTGCCGCAACCTCGAAATGTACTGTTTGTTCGGCGGATTACAGTATTATCATTCCGGCACTCGGACACGATTATATTGATGTTGAAACTCAAATACCGGAGGATGAGGATAAGCCCGGTCATGTACTTGTAACGCCAACCTGTCAGCGTGCAGGATGCAATATGAGGCAAACTGCGACTGTAAAGCATGTTGAGTGGATAGAGGGATACTATACCCATACTGTTGTCACAGAGGGAACCTGCGTTACGGGAGAAATTTCTACTGACCAATGTACTGTTTGCAGTGAAGTTAGAGCAAATAACGAAGGAAGACCTCTTGGCCACGAATATAGATTTGTGAGAGCAATCCATAAGAATAATGTTTCATTGCCGGGAGGCACCGAGGGTGAGGGCTCCGGCTCCGGTTCAATCGGGGATATTATCGGCGGAATCGGTGGAGATAGCGGTGTCGGCAATATCGAAACTCCAACCATAAAGGAATATAGCATTATCTATATCTGTAAGCACTGCTCAAAAACAGAAAATATTCTCGGTGAGGATGTTTACAAGATGTGGGATATTTATTATTACAATCGAGCTCCGGAGGGTAGACTTGGAGAAAACAACTCCTCGTATATGGATGTCACGGGTGACGATATAATAAATGCAAAGGACTATGCCTTAATCTATAATCTCCATAAGGAATATCGGCAGGCACAGGCTGAACAAACCCAATAAAATACAAAAAATCGATTGATTGCGTTGCTTTCAGTCGATTTTTGCTTGTTGTAATAAATTTGTAACTAGTTTTTTTTAGGTAAATGTTTACTTTACTGCTATTTTATATTATTA
>CAMFPZ010000178.1 GCA_945979635.1 uncultured Eubacterium sp. | reverse complement strand
TCCCGGATTTAGCTCATTGAAGCCCTTAGAAATGAGGTGGGACTTGAAATCTTGATTTTCAATTACTATTTCAGGGTCTATTTTGAGGCAATAAGCCTTGTATTCCTTGCCTATTTCCAAAATTGCGTTAAATAATGTGTCGAATGTTTCGAAATCGTTTTCGTCACAAACGAAGCCTCTGCAAGCGTACATAAGAGAAGCCTTAATTATCGGTATGCTTCTAATTAGTACAGCCGCTGCACCTTTAATTTCGCCGTAGTCGTTCTTGAGCATAACTGCTTCCCATTTCCAAGCGGATTTTACCTTCGCCCATTTTGAAGAGTGCTGGAATAATCCCTTTGGGTGCCTTTGGATGAACTCCTCGTATTGTGCTAAATTTTCATTTGTAACTCTCTCTATCATATCTTCACCTGATTTTATATTTCCTGTTTTCTATTATAGCATATAATATATACCGTGTAAATACGCTCGTATTACATACCTATAATTCGGCCGATTAGATATACCCCACCGGCACATAGCCATGCAAGTGTACATTGCAAAATAACTATGCAACCTGCCCATTTTGCTCCAAGCTCACGCTTTATTGACGATACTGCGGCAACGCATGGCGTGTATAATAAACAGAAAACCAAAAAGCTTGCCGCACTTAACGGAGTAAGAATAGCAGTGATTTCTCCGCCCATAAGAACGCTTAATGTGGAAACAACGCTTTCCTTTGCAATAAAGCCCGTAATGAGCGAGGTTGACATTCTCCAGTCGCCGAAGCCCAGCGGGGCGAATATCGGTGCTATGTATCCTGCTATTGTAGCGAGCATACTGTCTTTCGAATCCGTTGTTAGCTCAAGATGGAAATTGAAGCTCTTTAGGAACCAAATAACTATTGTTGCAATAAAAATAACCGTGAATGCTCTTGTTAAGAAATCCTTTGCCTTATCCCAAAGTAGATGTGCCGTTGTTTTTGCACTCGGTATTCTGTAATTCGGAAGCTCCATTACAAATGGAACGGCTTCTCCTCTGAAAATAGTATGCTTAAGCAAAAATGCTGTAATTATTCCTGTTATGATTCCTCCGAAGTAAAGCAAAAGCATTACCAAAACCTCTTTACCCGGGAAAAATGCGGCAGTAAAGAAGGAATAAATTGGTAGCTTTGCCGTACAACTCATAAACGGAATGAGCATAATAGTCATTTTTCTGTCACGCTCGGAAGGCAGAGTTCTGCTCGACATAACCGCAGGTACACTGCATCCGAAGCCTATCAGCATAGGAACAATGCTTCGTCCCGATAATCCGATTTTTCTCAACGCCTTATCCATAACAAAGGCAACTCTGGCCATATATCCCGTGTCTTCGAGCAGGGAAAGGAAAAAGAATAGCGTTACTATTATCGGCAGGAAGCTTAATACACTTCCTACACCCTCGAATATTCCGTCAATAATCAGGGAATGCAGTACTTCGTTGACATTCCATTCACTTAGGAAATTGTCCACTCCGTTTGTTATAAAGCCTATCAGGATTTCCAATAATTCCTGAAGCCTTGCTCCGATAACATTGAAGGTTAAGAAGAAAATCAACCCCATTATTGCTACGAATGAAGGAATGGCAGTAAATTTTCCTGTGAGGATTTTGTCTATTTTTCTGCTTCTGATACTTTGCTTGCTTTCGCGAGGCTTGACCACACAGCCGTCAACAAGCTTTTTGATAAAGCTGAATCGCATATCCGCTATTGCGGCGGCTCTGTCGAGTCCTCGTTCATCCTCCATTTGCTTTATTATTGCCTGAACAAATTGCTTTTCGTTTTCGTCGAGCTTAAGGGCACTTTCTATACGCTCATCGCCTTCAACCAGCTTCGTTGCTGCAAAGCGAATAGGTATTCCGGCATTTTTTGCATGGTCCTTAATGAGATGCATAATGCCGTGTAGGCATCTGTGAACTGCACCGCAGTTTTCGCTTTCGTCGCAAAAGTCGTTTATTATTGGCTTTTCCTGATACTTTGCAATATGGACTGCGTGACGAATAAGCTCTTCAACGCCTTCATTCTTTGATGCGGAAATAGGCACAACCGGAATTCCGAGCATTGCCTCAGTCTCGTTTATGAGTATTGAACCGCCATTACCCTTTACCTCGTCCATCATATTCAAAGCAAGCACCATCGGGATTTCAAGCTCCATTAGCTGCATCGTTAGATAAAGATTTCTCTCAATATTTGTTGCATCTACGATGTTTATTATTCCCGTTGGTTTTTCGTCCAAAATAAACTGACGCGAAACAATTTCCTCGTTTGTGTACGGTGACAGTGAATATATACCCGGTAAGTCAACGACTTGCGTGTTAGGATATCCCTTAATTATTCCGCTCTTTCTGTCAACCGTGACTCCCGGAAAATTTCCGACATGCTGATTAGAACCTGTTAGTTGGTTGAATAGCGTCGTTTTTCCGCAATTCTGGTTTCCGGCAAGAGCAAAGGTTAAAACTGTGTCCGCCGGCAGCGGATTTTCGCTCTCTTTTGTGTGGAATCGTCCGCCTTCGCCCAATCCCGGATGCTCCATTTTTGAAACATTTTTCTTTTTCTTTTTTATAGCTTTTCCTGAAATAGGAATAATTTCAATGTTTTTTGCATCGTCCGTTCGAAGAGTGAGCTCATAATCGTGAATTCTAAATTCGATAGGGTCACCCATTGGTGCAAACTTTACCAGAGTAATTTCTGATTTCGGCAGTACGCCCATATCCAAAAAATGCTGTCTTAATGCACCGTCGCCGCCGACGCTTTGGATTATTCCTGTTTGTCCTTGCTTTAGTTCGTTTAGCTTCATAGTTCTTTCCTTTAAAATAGTCTTATTTATTATAGCATTATTTTGCAAAAATTACAAT
>CAMFPZ010000177.1 GCA_945979635.1 uncultured Eubacterium sp. | reverse complement strand
ATGCTTCCGCCCGAGATAAGAATTCTATCGTCGGTATCTATTGCATCACAGGCTGACGAGGTAAGATTTACTACTCCGCCCTTGCAATAAAAGTCGTCCGCTCTGATTGCATCGCCGTTAGTTTTTATGTCAACTCTGCCGGATTCAACAGTAACCTTGCCATAGGAAAAAATTCCCTTTGCGGAGCCTGTTCCTGCAGCAAGCTTTTTGGCAAGAGTGTTTCCTGCCGTGCTCATATCGAGAGTAACATTCTTTATTGTAACGCTCTTCGTTGAACACAGGCAATTATCGGCATTCGTCCTTGATTCAATATTCAATCTTCCGTTTCCCTTAATGGTCAGCTTCGATTCGTTATAGATAACTCCCGTATAGCTGTTGGCTGTTGAATGAAAGGTCGAAACAGTACCCGTCGGGAACGAAAGCGAAACATTAGGAGCCTTCTCACTTTCGGAAATATCCTTAATGGCGTCATCCATAGAGTCGGTTGCCTCAAATTCCGTTTCGAGGAAATCCCTGTTGGTTTCGATACTGCTGTCCTGAATTTGCAGAATATTTCCCTTGTTGTACGAAATATTTACATTCTCGAAGCGTAATTCACAGCTTTCTGTATTTGGAATAGCAACAACGATTCTTCCGTGCCATTCCTTTGTGTCGCTATTGATAATATAATCCTTGCCCTCGGTTATAGTTACGAGGCCTGACGAAATAGTAACGCCCGATTCAGCACCGGTCGAAGCAGTTGAGTTTTTCGAAAGAGTTATGCGATTCTCGTCTTGGCTGGGATTTGAGCTATCGCCCGACGAACCCGATTCTTCCCTCGATGAGGAAACAGTCGTTTTTGTTCCGTCCCGGCTGACCACAGCAGTTTTGCCGTCCTCCTGCGTTTCAACAAGAACATTAATAAGCTCACCCTGCTCATCTATGTCAAGCTTGATAAACATATTTCCCTGTGCATCAAGCTCGGAATGAATTTGAAAGTATTCCTCAACATCGCCATCGCCGTCCGCATCTATACTGTCCTTAATTGCAATAAGATTATTTTCCTCATCAAACAAGGCTTCAATCAAAACGATTTTGTTGTCCTCGCCGTAAGAAATTACGCTCTCGTTATTTTCATTTTTATTGAGAACAACAACCTGACCGATATACTCAAAATCGTCCTTGTTCAATGCATTTCCATTTGCATCCCTTGCACTCTCAACATATCCTGCGATAGTTTGGGAGCCGTCGCCTGAATAAATCGGAATTATACAAAGCACATTACCCGACTCATCCGAAATTTCAAGCTTTGGGTGCACTATTTCCTCATCAACCGCCGCATCATCGTACTCGCTTATGGTGAAGGTTTCGCTAACCCTTGCGTCGAGACCCGAGCACGAAGCGAGCGATAAGCAAAGCAAAATCGACAGGATAAGACAAATTATTTTTTTCGTTTTCATTTCTTGTCCTACTTACTATTATTGAAAATGGAAGCTCTTAACTGCAGGTGCCTCGGTAGAAAGCATAATCTTGAGATTTCCGTTCATTGCACGAAGCTCGTCGAGCATTTTTCTAATATCCTTATCATCCTTGAGGTCAACAGTGAAGGTGAGCTCAAACAAAGCTCCGAAATCAACCGACTTAACCTTTGCAAGCTTAAAGGAATTAGTATATTTTGCCAGAGCATCATCAAACGCACCAACATAATTTAGGGTTTCAGGTACAGTGATTTTCAGCGAATATGTATTGCCCTTCTTGCCGGCATAATTTACGAAATGAAGAATAAGAATAATCACACATAAAACGATAACCGCAAGTGCAGCATAAATCCAATATCCCAGTCCGCAGGTAAGTCCCATAGTTACGCTCATAAACACGAATGCAATATCCTTCGGGTCGCCGGGAGCACTACGAAAACGCACAAGAGCAAATGCACCTGCAAGCGAAAATGCAGTTGCAATATTATTTCCGATAACCAAAATTACCATACCAACAATTGGTGCCAATAAAATGAGTGATGTACAAAACGCCTGGCTATAACCCTCCTTCTTGTGGGTAAGCATATAAACCAGACTTATTACAAAACCAATAATAGCGGCTGACAGCACTACCTCCAGCACACTCTTCCAACTAAGCACGGTTGCATAATCACCGCTTGTCAAATTATAAAAGAAATCCTGCATTTTTCTTCCTCCTGTTAATTAAAATAATCAAAACCCACCTGATTGCCGTTTGCATCAGTAAGATAATAATTCAATTTATGCTCCATTGCATCCCGCTTGTACTTTACGCCGTATTTCGAAAAGCCGTGGCTGAAAAGCTCGTTTTCCGAAAGAAGCCGAGTAAGCCAAAGCGGCATTGCCCCCAAAATCTTTATTTCCATAATATAAATATCGTTCGGAAGCAAAAGCTCATCAATATCACTCTCTCCGAATTTGAAGTTGCTTCGGCGGGTTCGAACATTCCTGTCGAAGGTCATTCTGAAATTCTTGTCCTCCTTGCCGAAAAGTGCAAGTCGGTCGTACTGAACATAGAGTGCCGGAGCAACCTTGTTCCTTTGGAAATAATAAAGCAGCTCGTGAGCAACCTGATTCGAAAGATAATCCTTCGTTTCCGGCAAGACCAAGTCATTTACAAAGGGCGAAACCTCCTTGTTTTTTATCTTTATTCTACGCTTGTTTCCTACCCCATCGCATTTCTTCTTTATTTCCATAAAAATCTTGTCATCAGGCTCGTTTTTCGGGTAATACGAACGTAGACGCATCTTTTCCTTGTATAGCATTCCGGCAGAATTATCGCGAATAACCTCATGATTCACAGTGTCATAATATATGCTGAAAATCCTGTATTCATTTCCGTTTAGACAATAACTGTCTCTTATACACATCTCCGAGCCCACGAGACGTAGAGGAAT
>CAMFPZ010000176.1 GCA_945979635.1 uncultured Eubacterium sp. | reverse complement strand
AGGTTGCAAAGGCTATTGATTGGTGCAAAACAATTAAGGACGAGGGCGACAATGTCGGAAAGACAGTTGAAAAGGGCAAGTCAGCCTTTGCCGGTCCGGAAATCAAGGGCAAGACTATCGCTGTAATCGGCTTGGGTGCTATTGGAAGACTTGTTGCAAATGCAGCAGTTGACTTGGGTATGGAGGTTATAGGCTATGACCCATATCTTCCGGAAGAAACGAATCTTAGCAAAAGCGTTAAGTTAAACAATAATCTCGATGAGATTTTTCCGATTGCCGACTATATCACGGTTCATGTTCCTCTTACTCCGGATACAAAGCATATGATTAATGCCGAGTCTATCGCTACTATGAAGGATACGGTTCGTATTTTGAATTTTGCCAGAGGCGACCTTGTTGACAGCGAGGCTGTTGTTGAAGCTCTTGATGAGGGTAAGATGGCTTGCTATGTAACAGATTTCCCTGATGCCAGGGTTATCGGTGTTGACGGCGTAATCGCTATTCCTCACCTTGGTGCTTCTACACCCGAAAGTGAAGAAAACTGTGCCGCAATGGGTGCACAGGAGCTTGTTGATTATCTCGAAAAGGGTAATATCAAAAACAGTGTAAATATGCCATGTGTTGTTATGGAAAGAACAGGCAAGGTTCGTATTACGGTTATTCATAAAAATCAGCCTAATATGATTGCTACTATAACAGATACAATAGCAAGGGATGGAGTAAATATTAGTTCATTTGAGGACAAAATCAAGGGCGATATGGCTTATTCAATCATTGATTGTGACAGTGATGTAAGCCAAAAGGTTGTAGATGATATCAAAGCTCTCGACGGAGTTATTCGTGTCCGCACAATAGAATAAATTTATATAATTATAAGGGGGGGGTTGTATTTTACACCCCCCTTTTATTGTTAGTTCTGTTTTCTGACAATGCCGTATTCACCGATGTCTTTGCGATAATATTTACAGGGCTTGCCGTTTTTGCTGTCCTCTAGGAATTTTCCGAATTCGTCCTGGTCGAGCTGTAAATCACAGTAGCTTGCATCGTCCTCTTCGTCATAAACATTATACCAGCAGGTATCGCATAAATCAGCCATTAGTTTAGCATATCTCCTTCATCGTTGTTCGTTGGAGTGCCGGCATTGACGGCATTTTTGTCGAGATGCATTATCGGAATCATAAGCCCCGGCATACCGGACATAGTTGTAATATTGCTGATTATTTGGCGAAGAAACGGAAAGATTTGGTCGAATGAGCCGACATGAATATCCGGCTTTTCATCCGATTCGCCGAACGAGAATTCAGCCGCCATTTCGATTTTTATTTCAAACGGCTGCATATCTGTGTCGAAAACCTTGAAATTGAGAATACCGATACATTTTTTGTCGGCATCAATATAGTTTACATTATATTTAACCTGATTTTGCAGCTTTAGCTGAATGCCGTTTGCAACCTTGTTTTCGAACGAAATCGAATTAACCTTGTAGCCCTTAAGCTCTATCATACTTTTCACCTACTTTACTAATTTAACATTGTTTAACTTAATATCCTCGACGGTAGGGTTTATCGCTCTGCCGTTGAATCTTATAAGCTCGAGATTTTCGACATTTTCTGCATCAATAGCGTGCTTGTAGCTCTTACAGAGATTACCCCAGGAGGTTTTTGTTTTTTCAATCAAAACATTTTTTGCGTATCGGATGAAGAATGCCGAATTGTCGTATTTTTCGACACCCCAATCTAGGCAGGGGCGTAGGTCATATAATCCACAATCCCATTTTGATGTTTTCGTAAGCTCGATATTGCAGTTTTCGAAGGTGATGTCCTCGATGATATTTTCTGCATTTCCGTGGATGAGTACGCCGTTTTCACCCTTCGCCGTAACGTTGAAGAAGCGAATGTTCTTTATTGTACCGCTCTTTGTGTTTTCGTCACGATTGAAGGTTGTAATAACGATAGGCTCGGCAGTACCCCACCAATCGGGACAGAATCTGCGGGTTTCGATTATTATGTTCGAGTAGCTGACATTTTCAACACATCCGCCGTCGCGAATTTGAATTGAAAGTCCTCTGTTTGATTTTGAAATAATACAATTTGAAACGATAACATTTCTGAAATCACCGACGCCCTCTGTGCCGATTTTTATTGCGGCGGAGGTGGAAATGAGGGTGCATCCGTCTATGACGATATTTTCACAGGGTCCGTATTCGCTGTTTCCATTGCTTGCCTTAAGACAAATACAGTCATCCGCACAGGTTATATGACATCCGAGAATTCGAACATTCGAGCAGTGGTCGGGGTCAATACCATCAGAGTTTGCAACATCAAGGTCGTTTAGTATGCGGATTCTGTCTATGAGGACATCGTCACAGCCTGCCGGATGAAGCGTCCAAAACGGAGCATCTACAACTGTGAATTCCTTAAAGGTTATGTGGTTGCTGTTTTCTACATATATAACCGTCGGCCGTGGATAAAAGTCGCCTGTAACATAGTATTTGTCCTTACGCTGAACGAATGAATGTCCATTTGCATCTATAGTACCTTCGCCGCTGATTGTACAATGGTCTGCCTTGTATGCATAAATGAATACGAAGCTTGGCTTTCCTGTAACAGGGTTGCCTATTAGTGCGGCTTTTGGGTCATTGATAAGCTTGTTGGGTCGAATATAGCCGTCGATATTGCCGGTTGCCTTGAGCCTTGCTCCCTTTTGGATATGCAAATCAACATTTGGCTTGAGCTTGATTGAATCGCTGTAAAAGGTTTTTCCGGATTGAAGAACAACCTGTCCGCCGCCGTTTTTTGAGCAATCGTCAATAGCGTGCTGAATAGCAAAGGCGTCATTTGTTACGCCGTCACCCTTTGCACCCTGTCTCTTATACACATCTGACGCTGCCGACGATACTCCTTGTGT
>CAMFPZ010000175.1 GCA_945979635.1 uncultured Eubacterium sp. | reverse complement strand
ACACAAGGAGTATCGTCGGCAGCGTCAGATGTGTATAAGAGACAGAAATAAAACTCCACCTCCTTATATTTCGGAGGTGGAAGCGTTACAGCTCAACAGTAAATTCGTAGCCCTGCTTTCGAATATCGTCAATAGCCTTTCCCAATATATTTGCATTCGTTTCGCTCACAGCGTGGAGCAAAATTATTTCGCCGTCGTGAGTGCTTTCGCAGATATTGGTAAACGCCTTTGTCTCGTCAGGCTGGCTATCGGCATTCCAATCGGCATAAGCAAATGACCAAAAAACAGATTTATACCCAAGCTCATTCACGATTCCAAGAGCTCGTTCGGAAAACTCACCCTTCGGAAAGCGGAAGCACTCCATTGTATAATTATACTCTTTTTGGACATAATCGTGAAGAAAGAGAACCTCCTCGCGTGCAACCTCCTCGCTGATTTCATCCATTGTATAATGACGATAGGTGTGGTTTCCCACAATATGACCTTCGTCAATCATACGCCGGATTAATTCCGGATTATCCTTAGCAAAATCATAGGTCACAAAGAAAATCGCCTTAACCTTCTTTTCGGCAAGAGTATCTAAAATCCTCGGTGTATAGCCATTTTCATAGCCCTCATCAAAGGTCAGGCAAACTGTTTTTTCGTCATCAAGAAGCCATTTTGCATTAAATGCAGAAAATCTCTTTTGGAGCAAAACAGGGTCGTTTGGCTGCTTATGGTCGGTTATATTTCCCGGTCCCCAAATGATTTTTTCCGTGCTCAAATCATTTATTCCGGCAACCGCCTTTGCTGTCGGAGTCGAGGTTTGAGTACTATTTGTGGTTGAGCTTGCAGAGTTCTCGTCAGACTCATAATTATTCATATTATTCCTTGCAGTGCAACCGCAAAAAAGCGAAAAAGCACACAACAGAACAAAAATTTTAGCTTTTTTCATGGTAAAACCTCCTGAATCTATTTTTGACTCAGGAGGCTGAAATAACAATGTTAATTTTTGTATCATTCGTCGATTTTCCAACCGGCAGAAATGATTTCTTCGTCCTTTCCGATTTTTGTAAGAAGGGATTCTATTAGTGTATCGTTATCATTTTTTGTTGTAATATAAGCTCGAATTTTTTTAATACCCTTTTGGTCGGAATCGTTTATACTCTCCATATTATGAAGGAGTGCATCCTGTTCATTTTTTATTATTCGCATAATATTTTTTCGAATTTCAAGTTCATATTCCTCCGGGCAGGAGACAGAAATCTTATAATATGTTTCAATATTTTTCCTTTTATCGGACCTTTCGTATTTGCGTTTACGAGCCAAAAATTCACTAACCGGATGTAAAATCAAATGGAACAAAACTATCGCAAAGCAAATAAGACTGGCGTAGGTCAAATTATCAAGGCAGCACAAAATACCGACCGAGGCACTCGCCCAAACAGTAGCCGCAGTATTAAGTCCTCGGATATTTCCACCCTCACGCAGGATAACGCCCGCACCTAAAAAACCGATGCCGGAAACAACCTGTGCGGCAATTCGGGTCAAATCCACATCGCTATCTGACAGCAAATAGCCAAATGCCGTAAAGGCAAATGAACCGAGAGATACAATAAGCGTCGTCAATATTCCTGCCTGATGACGGGACCATTGTCGCTCCAACCCGACAATTCCACCCAAAACGCCAGCAACAACCATATGAAGTATAAATCCGCCGGTATTTTCAATTCCGGAATTAACAAACCATTCCATAATTATCCTTCACTACCCTCAAGACTCTTCATTTTCAAATACGCATTAATAAATCCATCTAAATCACCATCCATAACGGCGGTGATATTTCCCATTTCAAAGCCTGTACGATGGTCCTTTGCCATAGTATAGGGCATAAAAACATACGAACGGATTTGGCTTCCCCAAGCAATTTCCTTTTGGTCACCCTTTATATCCTCAATTTTTTCAAGGTTTTCTCTTTCTTTTATTTCAACAAGCTTTGACTTAAGCATAAGCATAGCCATTTCACGGTTCTGGTGCTGTGAACGTTCAACCTGGCACGAAACGACGATACCTGTCGGAATATGAGTAAGACGAACTGCGGAAGAGGTCTTATTTACCTTTTGGCCGCCCGCACCCGAAGCACGATAAACATCCATCTTAATATCCTCATCGCGTATTTCGATATTTACATCATCATTAATCTCGGGCATAACCTCAAGAGAAGCAAATGAGGTATGTCGTCTGCCGGATGAATCAAACGGAGAAACACGCACAAGGCGATGAATACCCATTTCGCCATGGAGATAGCCGTAGGCATTTTCGCCCTCAACAAGAACAGTTGCACTTTTAACTCCGGCAACATCACCCTCCTGATAATCGAGAGTTGAAACCTTATAGCCGTTTCGCTCACCCCAGCGGTTATACATACGAAACAGCATTTCCGCCCAATCCTGTGCCTCGGTTCCTCCTGCTCCGGCATGGAAGGTAAGAATAGCATTATTTGCGTCAAATTCGCCATTAAGCATTGTTGACAGGGTAAGTGTTTCAATTCTTTTTTCAATATCATCAACACTTTGGATACAATCCTCAACGAGACTTGCATCATTTTCTTCATTTGCAAGTTCAATCATAACCTCGGCATCATCAAAATCATTTTTCAGCGATTCAAAGGATGAGATTTTTGCCTTCATTGATCCGATTTTTTGCATAACCCTTTGGCTATTCTCTGCGTCATCCCAAAAGCCGGGCTGTGCACTTTCCTGTTCAAGGGCTTCAACCTCTGCCTTTAGATTATCTATATCAAGTGCTTCCTTCAAATTTGCAATCGGCTCGGCGGATTGCTGTAATCTTTGGTTAAGTTCTTCTAATTCAATCATAATATGCTCCAGTAATTTTTTTAATAACACTTTATTATATCTGTCTCTTATACACATCTGACGCTG
>CAMFPZ010000174.1 GCA_945979635.1 uncultured Eubacterium sp. | reverse complement strand
CAATGTAGTCTACGCCATTTTCCTCAAGATGTGCTATTATAGCCTCCTTGAGCGGAAATCCTGCGTGATCAGAACCTAATACTACCATATTTAATCCTCACTTTTTTAGTTTTAGCTTTAATTCTCTTTCAGCCTGACTTTGTCTCAAATAAACAGGTACAAGCGACCGATGAGAAATTATTTCTTTATTCTTTATTGCCTTTGAAACAGAAACAGCATTTTGATATAATTTTTCTTCCTGTGCCAGTACACAATTATCAAGTCCTATATTTTCATAGCAAAGCGTTGCACCATCTCCGGCAATAATAACCTTATCATATTTAACAAGCTCCGACCTGAGCTCATCAAGAGAAATTGCTCTATCGGCACACAAACGCTCTACAACACCATTTTCTATTTTGAAAACAGCGTTATAAAACTGCATTCTTCGTGCATCCATAACAGCACAAACAATACAATTCATATCAACAAAATTATAAGCAATAGCCTCAAGAGTAGAAACAGAATAGCAAGGAATTGAATTAGCGAATGCTATTCCCTTTACTGTTGCTATCCCAATTCTAACCCCCGTAAATGAGCCCGGACCTGATGTAACGGCAATAGCGTTGAGTTCCGAATAGGAATGTCCCTGCATAACCCTTTTTATCATCGGTAAAAGAGTTTCGCTATGAGTAAGTCCGGAGTTTACAAATTCACTTTTTATCACAATGTCTTTATCGGTAAGTGCTACCGAAGCAGTAATTGCGGTTGAATCAAGTGACAAAATCATTTCAGTCCTCCGGGTAATCGGTTTTTTTCTTAAAAATTATTTTTCGTGATGTGTCCGAAAGCTTTTCAATTTCGATTATCGTTGCATCATCCGGAAGAGCGGCGAATATATTTTCGCTCCATTCTGCAAGAATATATGCATCATTATTAAGATAATCAAAATAACCGGTTGAATATAGGTCATCCCAGTCTTCAACACGATACATATCAAAATGATAAACTCTACAATAATCACCGATATATTCGTTACAAATAGCAAAGGTCGGCGAGGACACATCCGCATCAATACCCAGCCCTTTAACAAAGCCGGTTGTAAAGGCCGTTTTTCCCATACCTAATCCGCCTATGAAGCCAATTACGCTTCCCTTTTCAACGGTTTTTGCAAATTCACCGGCGATTTTCAGAGTTTCTTCATAGCTGTTTGAAACAAATTCTTTCATTAGAACAAGCCTACAGTATTTCCGTTTTCGTCTATATCTATTCTATATGCCGCCGGTGACTTTGATAATCCGGGCATTGTCATAATCGATCCTGTCTGACATACAATAAATCCGGCTCCGTTTGAAAGATTAGCTGAAGAAACAGTAATTCTAAAGTTTTCGGGCTTACCGAGAAGCTTTGGATTATCGGAAAGGCTATACTGTGTTTTCGCCATACAAACAGGCATTTTGTCAGCACCTAGCTTTATGAATTCGTCAATAGCATTCTTTGCATCCTTTGTATAATCAACACCATCAGCACCATATATTTCCTTTGCAATGGTTTCTATCTTCTCATAAACAGGCATATCAAGGTCATATAGGAAATGGAAGTTATTTTCCTTTTCACAAGCATCAACAACCTTTTGAGCAAGCTCTACGCCGCCTGCACCGCCTTCTGCAAAGCATTTCGTCACCGCAAAATCGGCACCCCTTGATTTGCAATAATCTTCAACAAAATCAATCTCTGCTTGAGTATCTGCATAGAAATGATTAATAGCTACTACAACAGGAACACCAAATTTTTTAAGATTATCAATATGAGCTCCGAGATTCACACAACCTTTCTTAAGTGCTTCGATATTCTCTTGCTTAAGCTCATCCTTCGGTACACCGCCGTTATATTTCATTGAACGAACAGTGGATACAAGTACAATACAGGATGGGGTTAAACCGGCAAATCTGCATTTTATATCCAGGAATTTTTCTGCTCCCAAATCAGAGCCGAAGCCTGCTTCCGTAATAGTATAGTCAGCAAGCTTAAGTGCTGTCTTTGTTGCACGAACGGAATTACATCCGTGTGCAATATTTGCGAAAGGTCCGCCATGCATAATTGCAGGAGTATTCTCAAGTGTTTGAACAAGATTTGGCTTAATTGCTTCCTTAAGCAATACAGTCATGGCACCATTTGCCTTTATATCACGACAATAAATCGGATCACCATCGTAGGTATATGCAACAAGGATATTGCCAAGTCTCTTCTTAAGGTCGAATATATCGTTTGCAAGACAGAGTACTGCCATAACCTCACTTGCGACAGTAATGCAGAAATGGTCCTCTCGAGGAATACCGTTTAGTTTTCCGCCGAGGGAATTAATTATATTTCTCAAGGCTCTGTCGTTCATATCGAGACAACGCTTTACCTGTACACGACGAGGATCAATATTAAGCTCATTTCCCTGCTGAATTGAATTATCGAGCATAGCACACATAAGATTATTAGCTGATGTAATAGCGTGCATATCGCCTGTAAAATGGAGATTAATATCCTCCATAGGTACAACCTGCGAGTAGCCACCACCTGCAGCTCCTCCCTTTATTCCGAAAACAGGGCCTAAAGACGGTTCTCGTAAAGCACAAATTGCTTTCTTTCCGATTTTTGCCATAGCTTCACCAAGGCCGATAGAAACAGTAGTCTTACCCTCACCGGCAGGAGTTGGATTAACGGCGGTAACGAGGATCAGCTTTCCATCCTTTTTGTCCTTTAATCTCTCCAGAACACTGTCGGAAATTTTAGCTTTATAGTGGCCATATGGGTCAATTTCGGATGATGAAATACCGAGTGACTCGGCAATTTCTGTTATATCCTTCATCTTTGCTTGCTGTGCAATTTCGATATCCGATAACATATTTTTCCTCCACTTGCATTTGTATAATAAGCATTATAGCATATATTC
>CAMFPZ010000173.1 GCA_945979635.1 uncultured Eubacterium sp. | reverse complement strand
GACGGAGTTGCAACAGGCGTTCTTGCTGACATTTGGCAAAAGCTTTACGAAGCTCCTGTTGATACAATCATTACATTGGTTCCTGTATTGACAGCACTCGTTGACGAGGTTGTTCTTCCTAAGCTTCTCAATCAGGAAGGCGACGCTGAACACGGTTCACTCGACGGCTTCCTTGATGACGCAACTACACTGTTCGGCGGTCTTGCTCTCAAGAATGGCAATACAAAAGTCGGTATTACCACATTGAGCTTTGACCTCAACACAATCGTTCCTGCACTCCTTGCATTCTTCGCAAAGGACGGCGGATTTGATGCAGCACACAAGCTCGTACCTACATATGAGGAGTATATAAGCGAAAAAGGCATCGTTGTTGAAGATGATGAAACTGATTTTGCAGCAATTCCTATGTTCACAGGAGTTTTGGCGGCCGACAGAGCTATCGCAGGTCTCAACATAGGCGAGCTTCTTTCCGGCATCGACGCTCTCAGCGGCGGACTTGACCAATTCCTCGCAGGCATCATCTACGATGTTGTTGATATGGCAAAGGTTGCTGTTGACGACTATCTCAAGGAGCATAAGGACGATGCAAGATATGTTAAGGTAAGAGAGAACATTAACGCTGCTGTTCTACAAAGAGGTCTCAATAACCTTTCGGTAGCTCTTCCTTATCTCGTAGATAACATCTACAAGTCATTCACAAAGAAATACAGCATTGCTTCTGATTGGACCGCTGTTCCGGCAGGCAAGATTGCCGAGGGAACAAAGACCTTCGACGACGGCGATGTTAAGTATTTCTACAACCAGGATATTCAAAACATTAAGGATTGTGCAACACTTCCTGCAAATGTAGCTCCGGCAAAGATTTACGGCTACTTGAGTGCATTAGTAGGCAATTGGGTTGACGGCGTTATGTCCATCGTAAACGGCATCGGTGCTTCAATCTCCGGCACAAAGGAAGTATTCTGGAACCTCAATTCTTACGCAGATAAAATTACAGGCTCATTCGAGTATCCTACCGGAATCACTGCACAGGATGCAGAGGAGGCAGTAGTTCGTCTCGATTCACTTGTACAGAATCTCTTCCCGCTTCTCAAGAGTCTCGGCGTTCTCAATGTTGACAGCCTCGACCAGCTTGTAAACGACAATCTTTACACAAATGCTCTCCTTACAACAATGGCAAAGGGCATTTATGGTTCACTTGAAAATCTGTTCAAGAGTGTAGAAGGCGTTGATATTGCAGCTATTCTTGCAAAATCAGACCTCGACCTCTCAACAAAGGGTATCGCTGCTTACCTTACAGATTCTCGCTTCGGCACAACCTATTCATCAGCAGCAAAGACATTAAACAGCGTTAAGAGCTGGAACGATGTTAAGACTCTTAACTGGGGCTTCAAGGACGGCTCCGAAAAAGCACAGGCCGGCTTCATCAACGGCGTTGCCGCTATTCTCCGTCCTCTCAACGGTATCCTTTCAATGTTCCTTGTTGGCGGCGATACATACGATAAGGCTCCAATCCTTGAGATGATTAACAGCCTTAATTTCACTCTCCCTGTATTCTATGATGAAGAAACACAGAGAATGATTTCAATCAGTATGTCGAAGGGTGTATTCGACCTTGTTCTTACACAGAACAACGAGAATACAAATATTTCTATCGACCTTGGTGCTATCTTTGATGGCTCACATCTCTTCGAAATGGGTACAAACGGCTACGAAAGTGCTATTATTCCTGTTCTCGAAGCATTTATGTGCAAGAACATTAAGACATATGACCAATATGTTGCCGACTACAAGAAGGCTTCGGATAATCTTCTTGTTGACATCCTTACTCCGCTCTTCGGTTTAGTAAACGATGTTATTGCTGCTCCGGCAACTACTCTTACATCCGTTCTTCCGAATGTTGCATACTTCATCGACAACAACGGCTTGGCACAGGTAGTAGGTAATCTCCTTGCTCCTCTTACATCAAAGGATGGTATTATCGGCAAGCTCGACGGCGTTGGAATCAATGTTGACCAGATTATCACACTAATCGCAGGCAAGCCACTCGGTGATATTATCACTGACGCTCTCGGTCTCAATGTAAGCCTTACAATGAACCTTGCAGACCTTTCAACCTGCAACATTCAGGATATTATTCTTCCTATCGTTAAGAATCTTCTTGGCGGAATGGGAATTAAGCTTCCTGATTTCACATTCGCAGAAATCGCTTCTCACGGTACAATCAAAACCGTAGCAAGCAAGGCAAAGAATTCTAACGGCAAGTATCTCACAAAGAGAGTTGTTGCAAATAAGGGTGAGGTTCTTGTAGCTGTTCTTCGCTATGTTGCAGACGCTCTTATCAAGAACGCTTCGTTCATCAACAACGCTCTCCGGGGCATTGATGCAATCAAGAAGAATTCAACCATTAAGGATATCCTTAATTCTGTATTTGCTTCTATCAGAAGTGCATCAAAGGACGATATAGTAAGAGCTATCTTCTATCTCATTTCCGACATTAACGCTTCAAACGTTGCTGAAGACGCATTCTTCGATTACAGCAACTTCAAGACGAAGTCTAATAATTTCACATTCGGTAATATGGATGAGGAATTCTGCAGAAAGCTTGCTCCGATGCTTGATGGTCTTATCGGCGGTCTCCTTGGCGGAAACGGCGGACTAAACGGTCTCATCGGCGGTATGCTTTACAAGGACGACATCATCAGCTCCCTTGCAACCGGTCTCTATGGTGCAATCGAGGGAGTAAAGATTGATGGTATTGGCTCACTTTCAAGCCTCCTTGCAAAGACAGGCATCGACTTCAGCACAGAAAATGTTGCAAGACTCCTTACAGACAAGACATATGGTAAGGAATTCAGTGCAGCTGCAAGCAAGATTAAGAGTGCAGGCAGCTGGAAGAATGTCAACAAGGCAAGCCTCTCTTG
>CAMFPZ010000172.1 GCA_945979635.1 uncultured Eubacterium sp. | reverse complement strand
TTGAGGTTATATTCGGCAACAGGGTCCAAATTGGCAGAAGGCTCATCAAGAATAACATATGGACAATCCTTATAAAATGCTCTTGAAATAGCAATTTTTTGGGACTCACCGCCCGACAGCATAACGCCGTTATCGTAGAATTCACGAAGCAAAACAGTATCATTTCCATTAGGCATTTCCTTAGTAAACCCGCTATATTTCAAGGATTCGGAAACATCTGCATCATCAAAGCTCTCGCTCATTGAAACATTCTCTCCAAGCCTTGCGGAGAATAGTTGAAAATCCTGAAACACGGCAGAGAATCTGTTTCTGTGCGACGAAACGGTTACATCTCGAATATCCTCACCGTCAATAAGAATTTCGCCTTCGGTTACATCATAAAGCCGAAGAAGTAAATTAGTCAGGGTGGTCTTGCCGGCACCATTATAGCCGACCAAAGCAATCTTCTCTCTCGGATGGATAGTGAGATTAATATTTTTGAGAGTCGGAGCATTATTTCCGGGATAGGTAAAGGAAACATTCTTTATCTCAATAGCCTTTGGCTCACCTATTTGGGCAATTTTGTCGCCGTCTAATATTTTGACATCTCTTGCCAAAAATTCACGATACTTTTCTATAAGTCTTGCAAGCTCGGAAAAATTTCGAATAACTCCGACTGTCAAGAACGAAAATGAGGTAGATATAGAGAAGGCACCGTTAAAGGTTGCTACAAAATCACCGGCTGACAGAGTATGCTTTTCCAGCACGCAATATCCGAGATACAACGGCAAAAGAAGCATAAAGCCGATAATTTGAACTCCGCTTTCTTGGAAAAAGTACAAAAAGTCGATTTTCCTTACATACTTCTTTTGGTTATCAACAACGGCATCGGCAGCCTCGTTATATCGCTTAATTAGCAAATCCGTTACATTGTTTACTCTGACCTCCTTGCAATAATCCTGCAAATAGAAAATTCGTGCAAAATAATCGGCACGGCGGTGAAGACGATTATTGTCTATCTGTCGCTTTGCCTGAAGCTCACCAATACGCTTTGAAATAGGCGTAAACACAAGCACAACTGCAACTATAATAATCAAGCAAACAGGGTCAAGCACAAGCATTATTGAGCATATGGTAAGAAAGGAAACAAGCTCGGTTACATACCCCTGAATCATACTCAGTATTCCAACAATACCGCCTGCAGACGATTCTATAACAAGAATGAAATTATTATAGAAATCCGGATTATCATAGTTTTCCAAATCAAGCTCACGAGCCTTTTTATAAAGCTTCCGGCTTAGCTTCCCCTCAAGTTTTTCACGCTCGGTATTGAAGAAGAATTCACAATAGAGCCAATCGAGGGTTTTCGTTATCAAAAGAACAACACCGATAAGAACAACGGCTACAATTATCTTGTTTTTTTCACCGCCCGAGGCTATTACATCAATAACATATTTTACCCCCAAAACCGAGATAATTCGAGTCGGCAGGCGTCGCATAACACCCGCTGTACATTCGAGCACAACGAGCATTGGGCTTAGCTTAAACAGCACCCCGATAAAATAGAATACTGTTGAAAAAATCGAAAAGGATGATGATTTTAATTTTCCCTTCTGTTTGGGCATTCTAGGCATTTTCTTCATCCTCCTCTCTATTGTAGGACGAGGCTTGAAGAGTGAACATTTTGCTATATCGTCCGCCTCTTTGCATTAGCTCGAAATGGCTTCCGCTTTCAATAACAGTGCCTTTATCAAGAACAAAAATTTTATCGGAAAGCACTGCGGAGGAAAGTCGGTGCGAAATATAAATGACAGTCTTATCCTCGGTTGCAGAAACAAGATTTTCATACATCTTATATTCAGCAATAGGGTCAAGTGCCGAGCTTGGTTCATCCAAAATTGCCAGGTCGAATTCCTTTGCAAACATACGAGCTACGGCCAGCTTTTGGTTTTCTCCACCGGAAAGTCCCGCTCCATTGTCGTCGAACTCACGAGTCAATACTGTATCAACTCCCGTATCAAAGGTAGAAATCTTTTCCCACGCTCCGGAGCGTTTGAGCATTTCCTGTGCCTGAATCTTATCGTATTCATTACATTCGCGACACATAACATTTTCGGCAACAGAAAGAGCGAAGGTTTTATAATCCTGGAAAACCGTAGCAATCCTATTTCGAAGCGAAACAACGTCGTATTCTCGAATATCAACTCCGTTATACAAAATCTCACCCTCACTCACATCGTAAAAGCGAAGAAGAAGCTTCACTAAGGTCGACTTGCCTGCTCCGTTTATTCCGACAAGAGCAACTGTTTCGCCCTTTTCAATCTTCATAGATACATTCTTCAGAGAATAGCTTTTTGAGTGAGGATATTTAAACGAAACATTTCTTACCTCAAGGGTTTCAAGCTCATCTGCCTGTTTATTCCCCGGTTTAATTTGAGATTCATATTCAAAAAATTCACGGAGATTTTGGAAATACAACGCCATATTCGACATATCGGCAAACGAATGAGCGATATCCTCGGCACAGGTGCGAACAGAATTTATTGCAGAAAGGACAACACTGAAGCCGGAAATATCCATACCGCTGTTGGTATAGAATTTATACGAAGCAAGTCCATATGTTCCGACAACAGGAATAAGCTCGCCGAAAATCGAGCCTGTCATACTGAAAAAGAAGAGCTTTCTGCCATAGCTCTTAATAATTTTCACATTATCCTCTACTGCTCGTTGATAGTTTCGAAGCATTACGCTGAAAATATTTGAGCACCTTATATCCTTTGAATAATCCTTAAGAAATACAGTTCTTTGAGCATAGGCCTTTATTCTGTTATTCGAGGTCATAGAAAGGTCTTTTCTGTAAATCAGCTTACTCTTTATTATTTCCACAACAAAAACAAGGGAGACCGGAAGTAAGAAAAGCAAATACACCTTATCTATTGAAGCGACAACACCGACAACCAATATC
>CAMFPZ010000171.1 GCA_945979635.1 uncultured Eubacterium sp. | reverse complement strand
CGCTGGAATGCATTTTATAATTGGATTAACGAAAACGGACTTGCAGAGTCAAAGATTGAAGAAAATACAGGATTCACAAACGATTATTTGTCATAAGCTATGGAAATACTAAAGGCCGAAAATGTATATAAAAAATTTGATACAAACGAGGTGCTCAAGGGAGTGAATCTTTCGCTGAACGAGGGTGAAATCATCGGATTGCTCGGCGTTAGCGGAAGCGGAAAGACAACTCTGTTCAATATTCTTTCGGGAATTTACGCTCCGGATGAGGGCCGAATTCTGCTCAATGGTGAGGATATTACGGGTAAACCCGGAAGAGTTAGCTATATGCTCCAAAAGGATTTGCTTTTTCCGTATCGCAGGGTTATTGACAATGTCACTCTCCCGCTCATTCTTTCGGGAATGAATAAGAAGGAGGCAAGAAAAAAGGCTTCGCCGCTTTTTGAAACCTTTGGTCTTGATGGTGCTCAAATGCTTTATCCCTCCCAGCTTTCGGGCGGTATGCGTCAGAGAGCCGCTCTGCTTCGCACATATCTCGGCTCAAAGGGCGTTGCACTTTTGGATGAGCCGTTCAGTGCACTCGATACTATCACGAAATCTAAGATTCATAAATGGTATTTGGATGTTATGGAAAGCATAAGGCTTTCGACTGTGTTCATTACCCATGATATTGATGAGGCAATTTTGCTTTCGGATAGAGTGTACATTCTTCGCGACGGGCTGATTGCCGACGAGGTTGTGATTGACACTCCGAAGCCGAGGCGTGAGGACTTTAATTTGTCCGATGAATTTCTTGTGTACAAAAGGCAAATAGTGAATTCACTGCATATCTAGTTGAATAATTACGGCCGAACAGGATTATCAGACTATTTGATAATCCTGTTTTTTTGCTCTTTTGGTTGAAAAAAGAATATAAAAGGAATATAATACATTAATATAAATCCGTTTTGATAATTGAAGGGAGTAGGCTGCTGATGTATTTCAGAACGCAGGCAAGGATTGATTTAGACGCGATTGAATATAATTATAATAGTATTCGTAGTAAGCTTTCGTCGGATTGTAAGCTTCTTGGAGTTATAAAGGCTTATGCGTATGGCCATGGAGCAGTAAGAATCGCACAGCTTCTTGACGGAAAATGTGATTTCTTCGGTACTGCCACCGTTGATGAGGCTGTTGAGCTGAAGAAATCCGGTGTGAAAAATCCTATTTTGATTTTAGGTAGGGTTATGCCGTTTTTGTACGAGAGAGTTGTTGAATATAATATCCGTATTCCGATTTTTACCTTTGAGGATGCGAAGGCGTTGTCCGATGAGGCTGTTAAGCAGAATAAGAATGTTGCATTTCATTTTTGTGTTGATACGGGAATGAGCCGTATTGGATTTCAGGTTAGCGAGCAAAGTGCCGATTTGTGTCGGAAAATTTGTAATCTCCCTAATATTGAGGCGGAGGGTCTATTTTCCCATTTTGCGACAGCAGACGAGTCTGACCTTTCCGGTGCCGAAAGACAAAGAGAATGCTTTGAGCATTTTATTTCGATGCTCGAGGAAAGAAATATACATATTCCGATAAAGCATATAAATAACAGTGCGGGAATAATTAATTTCGACCAAGGCTTCGATATGTGCCGAATGGGTATTATTCTGTATGGTATGTATCCCGGCAAGTATGTTGACAAAGCTGCCCTTGACCTAAAGCCGGCGTTATCGTGGGTTAGTCATATTTGCTATGTTAAGACACTTGAGAAGGGTAGAGAAGTATCTTACGGCGCAACCTACAAGACTGACGAAGAACGAGTTATTGCGACTATTCCTGTAGGATATGCCGACGGTTATCCGAGAGCACTTTCCAATAAGGGAAGAGTTATCGTAAATGGTCAGTATGCGAATATTGTCGGCAGAGTTTGTATGGACCAATTTATGATTGATGTAACAGGAATTGAGGGAATAAATATTCACACTCCCGTAACCCTAATCGGTACAGATGGTCACGCGTGCGTTTCTATGGAGGAAATTGCAGATATTACTAATACAATAAATTATGAAATAACCTGTGGGATTTCGCGTAGAGTACCGCGAACTTATTATAAGAATGGTGAGTTTGTGGGAGTTTGGGAATACCCATATCATAATTAACGGAGATAAAAATGAGAGATTTGCCTGTTGGCTTTTTAGATTCGGGCATTGGCGGAGTCAGCGTTTTGCGAGAGGCTGTGAAGCTTTTGCCTAATGAAAATTATTTTTTCTTCAGCGATTCGTTGAACAACCCTTATGGCGATAAAAGCGATGATGAGATTATTAGCCGTTGCGACGAGATTGTTCAATATCTGCTCGAAGAAAAGAAATGTAAGGCTATTGTATTGGCCTGTAATACAGCAAGTGCAAAAGCGGCTGAATATTTAAGAAATAAATATAGTGATGTTCCGATTGTTGCGATTGAGCCTGCGTATAAGATGGTTCACGATTTTGCACCAAAGGGCTTTACTCTCGTTATGGCTACACGGGGAACGCTCGAAAGTGAAAAATTTGCAGCTCTGTATTCGAAGTACGACAATGGAAACACGGAGCTTTTGGCCTGTGTCGGTATGGCGGATTTGATTGAACAGGGACGCTTTGATGAACTTGACAAGTATCTCGAGGAGCTTCTGGGAAAATATCGGGGAAGAGCCGAAAATGTTGTTTTGGGCTGTACTCATTATCCGCTTGCTGTAGAAAACATAAAAAAGGTGTTGGGGGATGTTCGCTTTTTTGACGGAGCTAACGGAGTTGCCCGCCAGCTTAAGCGTGTGCTTGAGAAAGCAGAGCTCATAAGCAGCTCGGAAAGGACAGGCATAATTGATTTTGAGGATTCCTCAATTTCGCAAGAAGAGAAAAATATCAAGCATAAACGATTTTTATCAAAAATTTCGATTTAATAAAAATTTGCTTATGTTCTTTGTATATATTAAACAAACGGGACAAATA
>CAMFPZ010000170.1 GCA_945979635.1 uncultured Eubacterium sp. | reverse complement strand
AGGTATTTCTCGGTAAGGATTACGGTCATGTTAATAATTATTCCGAGCAGACCTCTGCTCGTATTGATTCTGAGGTTGAAAGAATTATGCGTGAGGCATATGAAAAAACTGTATCAATCCTTAAGGAGCATTATGATAAGCTTGAGCTTGTAGCCGAAACGCTTATTAAGCAGGAGAAGATATCGGGCGAAGTCTTCGAAAATCTTATGAAATATTCAACACAGGAGGCTCCTGTTGAACAGGAAGCTGCCGTTGAAGAAGTAATAACGGCTGAAGAGCAAAACGCTGTTGTACAGGAATCAACTCCTGAAGAATAGGGTTAATAAAAAACGCCGAGATTCATAATTGAATCTCGGCTTTACTTCTGCCTTTATATTACAATAAACACTTGTATTTTTCGAAATATGCGAGTAGCTCCTCTTCGTTTACATATCCTGAAAGAGCACCCACCTTCGTAACTGCCTTGCCGCCTGTGATGTTACCGAAGAGTACACATTCCTTGAGTGGTCTGTCGTAGAAGAGACCGTACATAAATCCGCTCAAAAAGGCATCGCCTGCACCTGTTGAATCAACATTCTTGAATTCATCAATGCTTTTAATAAAAAACTCTTCATCAGAGTCAATACCTATGCAGCCGTCCTTGTCAACCTTGACAACAACCCTGTCAAAGTATTTTTTTAGCGATTGAGCCGCCTTTTCGGGTGTGTCGCATCCGCTGATTTTCTTTGCTTCCTTTTGGTTAGGAGTGTAGTAATCCGCTATTTCGAGATAGTCTGCATACTTTTCATAGCTCATTTCGTCGTCCCATCCTGTGTCGAGAACAAGCTTGGTTCCTTCATTGTGTAGCTTTTTGTAAACGTCCAAAAATCCACCGAGCTGCATCATTGTTATTTTACTGCCCTTTGCAATATTGTAGAATATTTCCTTCTTGTCGTCGTTGGCGTCAATGTAGCCCTTGCCGTAGGTGAAAAAGGTTCTGTCCTTAGGAAGAATTATTGCCGAGGTAATGTTTAGCGGAATTTTGTCTCCGACATAAAGATTTGTTGGTTCAACACCGTTTTCTATGAATTTTTCTCTTGCAAAGTTAGAAAATATATCTTCTCCAAGCTCCGTAGCAATTTTTGTTTCAATTCCTAATCTTCCGAGATTAATGAGCGTTGCCGGCAGTCCGCCGCCGAGCTGTAAATCAAAATCCTTGCAGTATAGCTCCTCACCGACTCCCGGTATTCTTTCCATTCCTTGATATAA
This sequence comes from uncultured Eubacterium sp., assembly GCA_945979635.1. Taxonomy (GTDB): domain Bacteria; phylum Bacillota; class Clostridia; order Oscillospirales; family Acutalibacteraceae; genus Eubacterium_R. Next base: position 1,723 of record CAMFPZ010000170.1, on the reverse strand, counting down.
AAGGTCAACATTAGTTGAGCCTGCTCCTGCTATAAAAGCCATTATTTCCACTCCTTTGTATAGTCTTTGTTTAATTCGAGATAGTCCTTTATCAGCTTTTTTGCAAGTGAATATGAGTTGACAAGGGGATGAAGCGTAAGTGCCTGGATTGCCTTGTCCACGCTTTTTTCTCTTATTGCTTGGCTTGATAATCTTTCGTATATCTTTACTCTGCGAATGAGCTCGAGGTTTTGCTCGTCAACCTTGCCGATTTTGTGCGGCACAACTCCATTTTTTGAAATGTCACAGGTTATTTCTACGATGTCGTCGTCTTTTAATCCTTCAATGGCACCATCGTTTGCCGTGCAAAGAACCATTGAACCGGTTTTGTCACTGTTGTAAAGCTCAATGTATTTTAATGCAACTCCGGCATATCCGCCGTTGTCCTTTTGGTAAATATCAAAATGCCATTTGTTGGCTCGCTTTATTCCGGTTTCGCTCGCCATATAGTTGTTTTCTCGCTCACCGTACCAATACTCGAAAATTTTGAATGCTTCATCAAAATCGTTTTCTATATCGACCTTTGAAAGCTCTTCGGTCATTTTTTCATTAATTTGTGCAATTTGCTCCCCGCGTGTTTTTTCAGCTTTGAGTATATTCTCAATTGCCTGCTCACGGTAATAAAAATAATATAAGTATTCGTTAAGTATAGCCCCTCTGTCACGAAGCAGAGATTTTTCGAAATATCTCAGGTCGGTTTTCTTGTAGACCTCATCATTTTCAATTAGCTCGTTTGTAATCTCTTTTCCTTTTAGAGTGATTGATTTGAAATAGCTCAAATGATTTAGCCCATAGACCTCTCCCGAAATATCGTCTTCGCTTGCTCCGTAAAGCCTTGCAAAGCTGTATAGCATACTTGTCGGTGCGTCGCATATTCCGTATGTAAAATCATATCCCATATCGCGAAGTGTTTGACTTACTACTCCGGCAGGGTTAGTAAAATTGAACACCTTGCAGCTCGGTTTTGCATATTTTTTTATTAGCTCACAGTATTCGCAGAGAGCATATATACTTCTCATTGCAAAGCTTAATCCTGCCGCACCGGTTGTTTCCTGTCCGAGTAAGCCGTAGCTTAATGCAATTCTTTCATCCCTGATACGCATTTGGTCTCCACCCTCGCGAATGGTCGTGATGACAAAATCGGCATCCTTTACTGCCTCAACGGCATCTGTTGTCAACGAAAAATCAAGCTCAGGACAAAGTCGTTGTGCTACACATTTTGCCATTTTGCCGTAAATATTCAGCTTTTTTTCGTTGTTATCCATAAAAACAAGGCGGTCGATATTTAGCTCTTTTGCTCTCATCGAAATGCTTTTCGAAAGAAACATACTCCTGACTCCACCGCCGCCAATAACAGCCAGCTTCATATTTTCACCTCCGGTAGCTTTGTTATAAATCCATTATATTTTCCTGACATTTCTTTGTCAACGGCAGTTTGAATTTTGCTCGATGTTAAAATTTTGTTAAAGAAGAATGAATTTAGTAATTTTACTGTTGAAAAATATTAATATTTGGTGTATAATCCAGTAAAGAGATTATGGAAGGGCAAAAATTATGAAAAAATATCAATCACCTTGTGTAGAAATCGAGATGTTCTATTTTGAAAATATTGAAACAGCCCTTTTAAGCAGTGTTACTACCTGTCTCTTATACACATCTGACGCTGCCGACGATACTCCTTGTG
>CAMFPZ010000169.1 GCA_945979635.1 uncultured Eubacterium sp. | reverse complement strand
GTCAGATGTGTATAAGAGACAGATATTGAGTCATACAAACATAATTAGTTTTGAAGAAATCACGCTCAAATCCTGCAAACTCTGTGTCAACGAAGGTTCTTGTAATTTCTCTTGCTCTGTCAGGACGGAAATTAAAGAATACAACACTGTCGCCCTCACCGATTCTACCCTCATTTTCAAGACAAACAGTAGGAAGAATAAACTCATCGGTTAGATTCTTTCCGTCGCCATCAATAGTTTCGTAGCTCTTTTCAATAGCCTCAACAGGATTTGTATTTTTTATACCCTCGCCGAAAACCAATGCATCATACGCCTTTTTAACTCTATCCCAGTTATTATCTCTATCCATAGCGTAGTATCTGCCAACAACGGTAGCAACCTTTCCTACGCCGATTTCGTTCATTTTTTCAATAGCTTGGGCAACAAAATCCTTGCCGGAGGTTGGAGGAACATCTCTACCGTCCATAATGCAATGAAGATAAACCCTGTCTTGTCCAAGTCTCTTTGCAAGCTCAACAAGTGCAAAAATATGGCTATTATGAGAATGAACTCCGCCATCGGACATAAGTCCCATAAGATGAAGAGATTTACCTGCCTCGATTGATTTTTTCACAGCATTTACAAGTGCTTCATTCTCGAAGAAATCGCCGTCCTCAATTGACTTTGTTATTCTTGTAAGCTCCTGATAAACCACTCTGCCGGCACCCATATTGGTGTGGCCAACCTCGGAATTACCCATCTGACCATCAGGAAGACCTACATTAAGTCCCGAAGCACCGATATAGGTATACGGATATTTTTCCATAAGCATATCAAGATTCGGCTTCTTCGCAGCGAAAACAGCATTTCCATAGTCGCTTGGATTATGACCAAATCCATCCATAATGCAAAGTACATTAGTCTTTTTCATTTTTTATCTCCTTGATCAATAATAAAGTAAGCGGGCGGATAAAATCCGCCCCTACTGTTTATCTTATTTTGAAGCAGCCTTTACGATGATTGAAAAATCGTTTGCCTTGAGTGAAGCACCGCCAATAAGACCACCATCAACATTTTCCTTTGAGGTAAGCTCGTCGGCATTTCCTGCATTCATAGAACCGCCATACTGAATTGTTACAGCCTGTGCAACATCCTCGCCATAAGCCTCTGCGATAGCAGCACGAACAAAACCGTTGCCCTCATCAGCTTGGTCAGCAGTAGCAGTTACGCCTGTGCCGATAGCCCAAACAGGTTCATAAGCGATTACAACATCCTTAACCTGCTCAGCGGTTACATTTGTAAGAGCCATCTTTGTTTGGTACTTCAAAAGAGTCTCTGTATAACCAAGCTCTCTTTGCTCAAGGGTTTCACCAACACATACGATTGGCTTCAAGCCCTTTTCAAGAGCCTTGAGTGTACGAAGATTAACAGTTTGGTCTGTCTCACCAAAATACTGTCTTCTCTCGCTATGGCCGATTACTACATACTCTACGCCGAGCTCGTTAAGCATATCTGCACTAACCTCGCCGGTGAACGCACCATTGTCCTTATAGTGAACATTCTCTGCACCAATCTTGATATTTGAGCCCTTTGCAGCCTCAACAGCAGCAGGAATATCAACAAAAGGTACGCAAAGAACAACTTCACAATCAGCATCAGCAACAAGCGGCTTCATTTCGTTAATAAGAGCAGTTGTCTGTGCAGGAGTATTATTCATTTTCCAGTTTCCGGCAATAATTGCCTTTCTTAATGTCTTATTCATAATAGAAATCTCCTTATTATAATTTGCAGGCGAACTGAGTCCGCCCTGCAACCAAAATACTATACTAAATTATTCCTTATCCATAAGAGCGGCAATACCGGGAAGCTCCTTACCCTCAAGAAATTCGAGAGAAGCACCGCCGCCTGTTGAGATATGGCTCATCTTGTCAGCGAATCCGAGCTTTGTTACAGCAGCAACCGAATCACCGCCACCAATGATTGATACTGCTCCGGATTCAGCAACGGCATTTGCTACTGCGATAGTACCTGCAGCAAAATTATCCCACTCTGAAACGCCCATAGGACCATTCCAAATTACTGTACCTGCACCCTTTACAGCCTCAACGAAAATTTCCATCGACTTTGGACCAATATCAAGTCCCATCCAGCCATCAGGAATTTCGTCTGAATTAACAACCATAGCCTCAGTGTTAGGATCGTATTCCTTGCCAACCTTATTGTCAACAGGAATGAGGAAATTAACGCCCTTTGACTTTGCGTCAGCCATCATTTCGCCTGCTTTTTCTACCCAATCAGCCTCAAGAAGAGAATCACCGATTGAGTGGCCAAGGTATTTCATAAAGGTATAAGCCATACCACCGCCGATAATGATAGTGTCGCACTTGTCGATAAGGTTGGAAATAACGCCAATCTTATCGGATACCTTTGCACCGCCGAGAATAGCAACCAAAGGTCTCTTCGGGTCAGCAAGAGCACCGCCCATAAACTGAATTTCCTTTTGAATCAAATAGCCGCAAACTGCCGGAAGATAATCAGCAACACCTGTTGTTGAGCAATGAGCTCTATGAGCTGTACCAAATGCATCGTTTACAAAAATCTCTGCAAGTGAAGCAAGTTCCTTTGAGAAAACATCAACATTCTTTGTTTCCTCTGCTCTGTAACGAACATTCTCAAGAAGCATTACATCGCCATCAGCAAGCTCTGCTGCAATTGCCTTTGCATTCTCGCCCACAACCTCCGGATCTTCAGCAAGCTTAACATCCTTGCCGAGATATTCCGAAAGTCTTTTTGCAACAGGAGCAAGACTGAACTCAGGCTTATATTCTCCCTTTGGTCTTCCGAGGTGTGAGCAAAGAATAACCTTTGCACCATTTTCGATAAGATACTTAATTGTAGGTAAAGCAGCTACAATTCTCTTGTCATTTGTAATTTCTCCATCCTTAAGAGGCTGTCTCTTATACACATCTCCGAGCCCACGAGACGTAGAGGAATCTC
>CAMFPZ010000168.1 GCA_945979635.1 uncultured Eubacterium sp. | reverse complement strand
ACACAAGGAGTATCGTCGGCAGCGTCAGATGTGTATAAGAGACAGTCGTTAGCCAGTGACTTTCTGACATTTGATTGAAGCTCATAGGAATAATCCTCAAGCATACCCTCAAAGGCGGATTCGTTATACTGCTTTGATGCACTGAGCTGACCCGAGACATATGCAAGCTCGAGGTGATACATATCGTCATAGCTCACGACATCATAAACAAAATCATCAGGTATATTATTCTTAAGACACATATCCGATGCATAAAGCGAAGCATCCTGACGAAGTGCCTCAACATAATTACTTGTCGTAAACGCCTTTACAAAGGCATTAGGATTTGCCACAGTCACAAGCAAGCATATGCAAACGCTTACAACAGCGATTGACACATACAGAAGGAATGAGAGCTTGTCGCGAATTTTTCTTCTGGACATCACATTACCTCCTTTGAGGTTAATACAGCCGTAACATAAATCATTTCTCCGCTTTGTGCAGAAAACGGCTCATTTCCGCTTTGAACAGCCAACAGCAAGGAATCCGTTTCAGGAGCTTCATAATCAAACGAGGAGTCGATACTAACGACCTCATACCTAAAGCTTCCCCAGAATGTATCAACAAAAATCTCATCACCGATGCTTATTTCGGACAATCTCCTAAAGGATGACGACGGATAGCCGGCAACCCTACTGCAACCTCCCTCACCGAAAATATAGGACGATTGGCTCAAGCCGACTCCGCTTCTCAAACAAGCTCTGTTAATTCCATAATAAACATTTTCGCATATTCCGACGCTTTCGCACGATACTGTTCCAAGTCGCTTTCCAACACTTATTTTGTCAAGATACTCGGAATAGTCGCATTTTTCAAAGGAATTATCAAGAACAAGCTCGTTTGCACCTTTTGTCATAACCTCCTGTGCCTTATGAACAGTGGAAACTGCACTCGACATTATTCCGATAGACAAAGGTACAAACACTATCATTGAAATAAGAATATACGATACTGCGTATTTTATATACGGCAAAACAGTATAATGCTTATTTTTTCTATGCTTATGCTTTTTTTTGGAGGTATTCTCTTTTGTATTCCTCTTACTGCTCATCACGCAAATTCCTTTAATCAGTCTTCTTCGAATACAGCACCGCGTGAACCGCTTGTTACATGCTGTGCATATCTCTTGATATAGCCTGAAAGCTCCTGCTTTGGTGCAGTCCAATTCTTTCTTCTTTCTGCAAGAACCTCATCAGAAACATTTACACGCAGCACTCTTGCGGGAATATCAATTTCAATCTCATCTCCATCCTCAACAAGAGCAATAGTACCGCCGACTGCCGCCTCAGGACTGACATGACCGATGGACGCACCTCTCGTTGCACCGGAGAAACGGCCGTCTGTAAGCAACGCAACCTCCGAGCCAAGTCCCATACCGATGATTGCAGAGGTTGGAGAAAGCATTTCTCTCATACCGGGTCCTCCCTTTGGACCTTCGTATCGGATAACAACAACATCACCGGAAACAACCTTTCCGCCTGTGATAGCGGAGATTGCTTCCTCCTCACTGTTATAGCATTTCGCAGGGCCTTTATGCTGCATCATTTCGGGAGCAACTGCACCCTTCTTAACAACAGCACCCTCCTCGGCAAGATTACCCTTAAGAACAGCAATACCTCCGTCCTTCGAGAATGGGTTATCAAGCTTTCGAATAATAACACCATCAGCATCCGGAGCCTTTGCTATTCTGTCGGCAACAGTTCCGCTTACTGTCAAACAATCTGTATTAATCAAGCCACCGCTTGCAAGCTCCTTAATTACTGCCTGCATACCGCCGACATCATTAAGGTCTGTAATAAATACAGATGAAGCAGGGTTGAGCTTGCAAATCTGCGGAGTATTGTTGCCCATTTCGTTAAGGTCATCAAGGTTAATATCGTGACCTGCCGCGTGAGCCACCGCTGTCAAGTGAAGAATTGTATTTGTTGAGCATCCAATTGCCATATCGGTACGCATAGCATTTTGGATAGCCTTTTCCGTAATAATATCGGACGGCTTAATATCATTCTTCAAGAGCTCCATAACTCTCTCACCTGCCATTTTTGCAAGGCGGAGACGAGCCGAATACACTGCCGGAATAGTACCGGAGCCCGGAAGCGACATACCGATTGATTCTGTAAGGCAATTCATAGAATTAGCAGTATACATACCCGAACAAGAACCGCAGGTCGGACAAGCAGTAAATGCAGTTTGTTCAAGATTTTCTGCCGACATCTTACCAACAGCGTTTGCTCCGACATATTCAAACTGTTCACTAAGTCCGATAGGGTTGCAAGTTTCTGTGCTCTTACCCGGAAGCATAGGACCTCCGTTGATAAAAATACAAGGCAAATTAAGTCTGCAAGCCGCAAGAAGCATACCCGGTACAATCTTATCACAGTTAGGAATAAAAACAATTGCATCAAGCGGATGTGCAGTAAGCATAACCTCAATACTATCCGCAATAAGCTCACGAGAGCAAAGAGAATATTTCATACCTCTATGGTTCATTGCGATACCGTCGCAAACACCGATTGTATTAAACTCAAACGGAACACCGCCTGCGTTACGAATACCCGCCTTAACCTGCTCTGCAATCTTATCAAGATGCATATGACCGGGAATATAATCGCTCTTTGAATTGACAACCGCAACGAAAGGTCTCTTCATTTCGAGCTCATCAATACCGAGTGCACGAAGCAACGAACGATGAGGTGCTCTAGACGGACCTTCTTTAATCAAATCTGATCTCATTATAATTACCTTCTTCGTGAAAAATTTAATTAACAATAATTATTTCTCTATATTATACAAATTTTTTTCACGATAGTCAATAGCGGCAAATACAATTCGCAACTCCTAGCTTTATATTATGTTGCATTTGCTTCAAAACAAATCGAAATCAGGTAAAGTTTGATGTTTTATCCCCTCAGTTCGTCAAAACATATTCCGTGTTTTTCCTCGCCCTAATTCGAC
>CAMFPZ010000167.1 GCA_945979635.1 uncultured Eubacterium sp. | reverse complement strand
GTTCAATGCTATGCATTTGCACAAAATTCTTATGTAAATAACGGAGCAATTACAGTTGCTCAATGTACAAAAATAAAAAAGATATATTCATTGGCAAAAAAGACAGGATGTCCGATTATCGGCATTTATGACTCAAACGGAGTTCAGCTTACCGAAGGCTTTGAAGTTCTCAATTCCTACGGAGAAATTGTTAAGGCTGCTACAGAAATTTCGGGTGTAATTCCTCAAATTTCAATCATTAACGGAGTTTGCATCGGCACATCTGCATTAATGGCAAATATGGCTGATGTTGTAGTTGCAACAAAGGATAGTGACTTCTATATCACACCTCCAAGCGATAAAACAATCGAAGAATCTGCCAAAGAGGGTATTGTTGATATTGCTGTTGATAATTTCGAAGGTGCTATAAATGAAGTACAAAAGCTAATTGCTTTATTGCCTCAAAATAATCTTCAGGGTGTTACATTTAGTGCAGAGTTTAACGCTCCGAGCATTGTTCCAAATTCAGGCTCAAACCTTAATGATATTATTAATTCAATAGTTGACAACGATATTACAGTTGAAATTAAATCTGCTTATGCAACAAATGTAGTAACAAAGCTCGCTTGTGTACAGGGATGCACAGTAGGTATTGTAGGCTTCAACGGCGATGAGATTTGTCCAAGCTGCTGCTACAAAGCAGAAGCCTTTATAAAGCTTTGTGACGCGTTCAACATTCCGTTGCTCACTATCGCAAATGCACAGGGAATAAAGAAAAATATCGAATCTCAAATGCTCGTAGCATTAACAAAGCTTACATCCGCTTATTCAACTGCAACATCTCCTAAAATCAGCTTGATTACTGAACAAGCTATAGGAAGTGCCTATATCACTCTTACCGGTAAGGGTTCAAATGCAGATTTTGCACTTGCGTGGGAAAATGCAGTTGCATCACCACTCGACGTAAAAGCCTCAGTTGCATTTTTGTTTAACGACAGGCTGGCAAACGGTGAGGACAGAGCATTACTTGAGCAGGAATATAAAAATACCGTCGGTTCAGCATATTCAGCAGCTGCGTGTGGTGCAATTGATGACATTTTTGCTCCCGAAGAAACAAGAACAAAAATTGTCGAATATATGAGTATTCTTTCCGGTAAGAGAGAAACAACTATTCCAAGAAAACACAGTGTAAAATAATGGAGGACAAAATATGAAGAATTATACAATTACAGTGAACGGTACTGCATACAATGTAACAGTAGAAGAAGGAACAAGCACAGCACCTGCAGCACAAGCAGCAGTTCAGCCACAGGCTCCACAGGCAACTCCTTCTGCACAACCTGCACCGGCTCCTACATCAGGTGCAGGTTCAGTAAAGGTTGATGCCCCAATGCCGGGTAACATTATTGATGTAAAGGTTTCTAATGGAACAAATGTTAAAGCGGGCGATGTATTAGTAATTCTTGAGGCTATGAAAATGGAGAACGATATCGTTTCTCCACAGGATGGTACTATTGCTTCTATTAATGTGAGCAAAGGCGACACAGTTGAAGCAGGTCAGACTATTATTACATTAAACTAACTTCTATAGGTGAATTATATGGCAAAGGTTGGAATTACAGAAACAGTCCTTCGTGATGCTCATCAGTCGCTTATTGCTACAAGAATGAGAACGGAAGAATTTGTTGATATACTTGACAAAATGGACAAGGTTGGTTTTCATTCACTCGAATGCTGGGGCGGTGCAACCTTCGATAGTTGCTTGCGTTTTTTGAATGAGGATCCTTGGGAAAGATTGAGAACAATTCGTAGAAGCTGTCCAAACACTAAGCTTCAAATGCTCTTCAGAGGACAAAATATGCTCGGCTATCGTCATTACAGCGACGAGGTTGTCGATTATTTTGTAAAAAAGAGTATTGATAACGGTATTGATATTTTGAGAATTTTCGATGCACTCAACGATGTTCGAAATCTCGAAACCGCTATTAATGCCGCAAACAAATACGGCGGTCACGTTCAGGCGGCAATTTCTTATACTACGGGTCCTGTTTTCGATACAGAATACTATTGCAATTACGCAAAGCAGCTAGAAAATGCAGGTGCCGCTTCAATATGCATTAAGGATATGGCAGGCTTGCTCACTCCATACGGAACATATGATTTAGTAAGCTCTCTAAAAAAAGCCGTAAATATTCCTATTCAGCTTCACACTCACTACACATCCGGTCTTGCTTCTATGGTTCTTTTGAAGGGAATTGAAGCCGGTGTAGATGTAATAGATACAGCAATGTCACCGCTTGCTATGGGTACTTCTCATCCTGCAACAGAATCAATGGTTGCCGCATTGCAGGGAACAGAATTTGATACAAGTCTTGACCTAAAAGCATTAAGTGAAATTAGGGACTTCTTCGCACCTCTTCGCCAAAAGTACCTGGAAAGCGGTCTTCTCGACCCGAAGATGCTTGGCGTTGATGCAAACACATTATTATACCAAGTCCCCGGAGGAATGCTTTCGAACCTTAACAGCCAGCTTAAGCAAGCAGGCAAGGAGGACAAGCTCGAGGAGGTATTGGCAGAGGTTCCGAGAGTTCGTGAGGATTCGGGTTATCCTCCTCTTGTAACCCCAACATCCCAAATTGTAGGCACTCAAGCTGTATTCAATGTTATAATGGGCGAAAGATATAAGATGGTAACAAAAGAATTTAAGGATATGGTTGCAGGAAAATATGGTGCAACTCCTTGTGAGATTAACCCTGAATTCAGAAAGATGATTGTCGGAGATGATGATATCATTGATTGTCGTCCTGCTGATCTTCTTACCGACACTATCGAGCAATTCAAAACCGAAATTCAAGAATATTATGAGCAGGAGGAAGACATCCTTTCTTACGCACAATTCGGTCAGGTTGCAGAAAAATTCTTTCAAAACAGACGCGATAAAAAATACGGTCTTGATGGTAAGCACGATGACATCATCAACAAAATTCACGCCTGTCTCTTATACACATCTCCGAGCCCACGAGA
>CAMFPZ010000166.1 GCA_945979635.1 uncultured Eubacterium sp. | reverse complement strand
TCGTTTGCTACAATGTTGGTTCTATTTGCCAGCTTCACACTGTTGCAACAATGCATTTCAGAATTAACTGGAAGAAGCCTTGGACTATTCCGAGCGTATTAAAGGAAACAAGCATCCGCCAAACAGAAATGCAGTATATGGGTGCCGCTTATATGGCTGAAGGTCTTGTTACTCTTGCAGGCTCCCGTCTCTATACCTCAAGTGCATATACCGAAGAGGATATTGACGAATGCATCAGAAGATTTGACAAAGTTCTTTCAAAGTGCGAGAGAATTGACTATTAAACAAATTTTGGGACAATTCAGGGCGGTGCTATCACCGTCCGTTTGTCTATTATAAAGTTCAAAAAATGAAAGGAAAATACTATGGCTTATGAGGTTCAAGAGGCAAAGAGATTAGTCGTTGAAGCAGGCAAAAGACTTGTTGAATCCGGTCTTATTGCTCGTACATGGGGAAATGTTTCCGCTCGCATCAGCGACACTCAATTTGTCATTACTCCATCGGGCAGAGCATATGAGGATTTGACCGAGGAGGAAATCGTTGTTGTAAATATTGAAGATTGCTCACACGAGGGGGATATTAAGCCTTCGAGTGAAAAGGGCGTTCATGCCGCTGCTTATCGCCATCATCCGACAGTTGATTTCGTTATTCATACCCACCAAAAGGCGGCTACTATCGTTTCTATAACAGGAATGGAAATCAGAAATGTGTATAAGGAATTTGCCGATGTTCTCGGCGATAAGGTTCCTTGTGCCGAATATGCTATGTCGACTACGGAATCTCTTCGTAAAAAGGTTGAAAAGTGCATTATGTGCAATCCATCCTGTCGTGCAATTAATCTTATGCACCACGGTACACTTGTTATGGGCGATGATTATGACCACGCGTTTGCTATTGCAGAGAGCCTCGAAAAGTGCTGTGAGAAGGTTATTAAGGATAACTATCTTCGCCATTCGTGGGATAAGACCTTTACAGAGGAGTCCAGAAGAAATTATTATCTCAATAAGCACGAGGCAGACGCTATGCCTGAGGAAATCTGTGACCTCGGCTCATCGGTAAGAAACGGAAATAAGTTTACTCTTACAGTCGGCGGCAAGAGCGTTGATGTTGATGTTGAAACAGGCGTTGGTATCAACGGAATTGCTCCAAAGGTAGAAAAAATACATAGAGCAATCTACAACAAAGAGGACTGCACAATGATTAAGCATATCACAGCTCCCGATGTTGTTGCTGTTTCCGTGCTTGGCGAAACAATGCTTCCTATGATTGATGACTTTGCTCAAATCGTTGGTCTTGATGTAAAATGCTGTCCTTGGATTAACGGTGACACAGACGAGTGTGCAAAGGAGATCGGCAAGGCTATTGACGGCAGAAACGCTGTTCTTATTCAGGGTATGGGTGCTATGATTACCGGTAATAGCGACGGTGATATGCAGGCTCTTGATATTATTATGGATAAGGGTTGTGCCGCTGCTATCGACTGCGACATCTTTAATCGTCAGCACTATGTTCCAAAGGCAGAATGCTTCCTTATGAGAACAGTTTATCTTGCAAAGTATTCAAAGCAAATTAATAAGTAATTGAATAATAAAAACAACCCGAAGAAGAGGAAAATTAAACTCTTTTTCGGGTGTTTTTTTATGCAGTGATATTCTTTGCTGTGCAAAGAGTGATATGCTTGCCCACGGCAACCGTGATATTGAAGCCTGAGGCTTCAGTGATATTTTATTCGCTGTTAAACTGCCGCAGGCAATAAAACTGCTTTAGCAATACCACTCGTGTGACACGCGAATAAAACTGCCCAAGTGTCCTTTAGAACACTTGGGCAAATGCCGAGAGCATTTTTTATGTGATGTTTGCTGTGGCAAGTTGAGGTTTGGGTGATAGGAAATACTATAATCATTCAAACCTCACGTATTCACTATTACCTCTTACTTATTACTTCAAACAAAATTGCTCTCAGCATTTTGCTGAGAGCAATTTTGTTAGTCCGGATATCCGTTTGGATTTTGGCTTTGCCATCTCCAGGAGTCCTCGCACATTTCCTCGATTCCTCTTTCTGCCTTCCAGCCGAGCTCCTTAAGAGCCTTTGATGGGTCAGAATAGCAGGTTGCAATATCGCCGCTTCTGCGTGGCTTGATTGCGTATGGAATCTTTACGCCGCTAGCCTTTTCGAATGCCTTTACAACATCGAGAACGCTGTATCCTGTGCCGGTGCCAAGGTTGTAGATAAACAGGCCGTTATCCTTTTGTACCTTTTCAACAGCCTTAACATGGCCGAGTGCAAGGTCAACAACATGGATGTAGTCTCTAACACCTGTTCCGTCGTGGGTATCGTAGTCGTCGCCGAATACGCCGAGTTCCTCACGCTTTCCGATAGCAACCTGTGTTATATATGGCATAAGGTTGTTTGGAATTCCGTTTGGATCCTCACCCATAGTGCCGCTCTTGTGAGCACCGATTGGGTTGAAATAACGAAGCAGACAAACGCTCCATTCGCTGTCGCTTGCACAAAGGTCCTGAAGCATACATTCGATGATGTACTTTGTTCTGCCGTACGGGTTTGTTACTCCGCCAACCTGCATATCCTCGGTGAGAGGTGAAATATTGTTCATACCATAAACGGTTGCTGATGAAGAGAATACAATTTTTTTGCATCCGTTTTTACGCATTGCATCGAGTAATACAAGTGTGCCTGTCACATTATTGTCGAAATACTCGAGAGGCTTTTCACAGCTTTCGCCAACAGCCTTTAAGCCGGCAAAATGGATTACGCTGTCAATTTTTTCTGCTTTGAAGATTTTGTCGAGTCCGTCAAAATCTCTGATGTCGCACTCATAGAACGGAAAATCCTTTCCGACAAGTGCCTTGATTCTGTCATAGGATGATTTTTTGCAGTTGTAAAGATTATCCAAAACAACAACATCAACTCCTGCGTTCATAAGCTCAACGCAGGTGTGAGAACCGATATATCCGAGTCCTCCTGTAACTAATACTGACATA
>CAMFPZ010000165.1 GCA_945979635.1 uncultured Eubacterium sp. | reverse complement strand
CAACTGCCGTTCAGGTTGGTGCGGCAAATCTCGTAAATCCCTATGCTTGTAAGGATATTATTGAACAGCTTCCTTACGAATGTGAGAAGCTTGGAATAGAAAAATTAAGTGATATTATAGGAGTGATAGACTAATGGGAAAAGATGTAATTATTGCTTGCGACTTTGCAAGTGCCGAGGAAACCTTCGAATTTCTTGATAGGTTTACCGAGGAAAAGCCTTTTGTAAAAATCGGTATGGAGCTTTATTATGCTGAGGGTCCGTCAATCGTAAAGGAAATCAAGAAGAGAGGACACAAGATTTTTCTGGATTTGAAGCTTCATGATATTCCAAACACAGTAAAAAAATCAATGTCGGTTCTTTCGAAGCTGGATGTTGATATGACCAATCTTCATGCGGCCGGAACTGTTGATATGATGAAGGCGGCTGTTGAGGGCTTAACTCGAGAGGATGGAACAAGACCGATTCTTATCGCTGTTACCCAGCTTACCTCAACAAGTGAGGAAAGAATGCAAAATGAACTGCTTATTAATGCCTCAATAAATGATACGATAGTAAAATACGCTCAAAATACAAAGGCAGCAGGACTTGACGGCGTAGTTTGTTCACCGCTTGAGGCAGGTATGGTTAAGGATGCCTGTGGTAAGGAATTTATGACAGTAACTCCGGGCGTTCGTTTTGCAGACGGTGAGGTTGGCGACCAGGTTAGAGTAACTACTCCCGAAAAGGCAAAGGAAATCGGCTCTGACTATATCGTAGTAGGCCGTCCTATTACTCAGGCGAGTGATCCGGTTGCGGCATATAGAAGATGTGTTGCTGAATTTGTTGGCTAAAAAATCAGGAGGAAAATATGGAAAGCTATAAAAGAGAATTTATTCAGTTTTTAGAGAGTGCCGGCGTTTTGAAGTTCGGCGACTTCACTGCAAAGAGCGGTAGAAAAATTCCGTATTTTATTAACGCAGGTGAAATTAAAACAGGCGAGCAGATTCAAAAGCTCGGCGAGTTTTATGCAAAGGCATATTTCGAGAAAATCGGAAACAAGAGGACTGTACTTTACGGACCGGCTTATAAAGGAATTCCTATTGCGGTTTCTGTTGCTGTTGCTCTTGCAAAGAATGGACTTGATGTTCCTTTCTTCTTTAATCGTAAGGAGGAGAAGGACCACGGCGAGGGCGGTGTTTTCGTAGGCTATAAGCCAAGCAATAATGAAGAAATCGTAATCGTTGAGGATGTTATTACGGCAGGTACAGCTATTAGAGAAAGTATGGCTATTCTTTCGCCGCTTAAGGATACAAAGGTAAGTGCCGTTTTCGTTATGGTTGACCGTAAGGAAAAGGGCAAGGGCGAAAAGTCTGCTATGGCAGAGGTCGGCGAGGAATACGGATTTCCGGTTTACTCGGTTGTTGATGTTTATGACATTATCGAGTATCTTGAGGAGGACGAAAAGAACGCCGAGAATGTTGACAGAATAAAAAAATATCTCGAGGTTAATGGTGCAAGAGCATAAGGAGCGTGAATAAATGCGACATTTATTAGATACAACAGACCTTTCTCTAACCGAAATTGAGGAAATGATTTCTCTTGCAATGGACATCATTTCTAATAAAAAAAGATATGCTCATATCTGTGACGGTAAGAAGCTTGCGACTCTTTTCTTTGAGCCCAGCACTCGTACACGCCTTTCATTTGAGGCGGCTATGTATGAGCTTGGCGGAAATGTAATCGGCTTTTCCGAGGCATCGTCTTCTTCAGCTTCAAAGGGCGAAACAGTTTCCGATACAATTAGAATCGTTTCTAATTATGCCGATATTATAGCAATGCGTCATCCTCTGGAGGGTGCTCCGAGAGTTGCGGCAACGAAGACTCTTGTGCCTATTATTAACGCCGGTGACGGCGGTCACGCTCATCCGACTCAAACTCTTACCGACCTTTTGACTATTTATAGAGAAAAGGGAAGACTTGATAATTTTACTATCGGTCTTTGCGGAGATTTGAAATTCGGCAGAACAGTTCATTCTCTGATTAAGGCACTTTGCCGTTATACAGGTGTACGCTTTGTTCTTATAGCACCTAATGAGCTTCAGGTTCCCGATTATATCATTAAGGATGTTCTCGAGCCCGGAAACGCAGAATATGTTCAGGTTGAGTCTCTTGAAGAGGTTATGCCACAGCTTGATGTGCTATATATGACGAGAATCCAAAGAGAACGCTTCTTCTCCCAGGAGGAATACCTGAAGCACAAGGATGCCTTTATTCTTGATGCAGATAAGCTCGAAAATGCAAAGCAGGATTTGACTATTATGCATCCGCTTCCGAGAGTGAATGAGATTGCTACCGAGGTCGATGACGACCCCAGAGCGAAATATTTTGAGCAGGCACTCAACGGAAAGTATATTCGTATGGCTCTTATTATTACCTTGTTGAAATGGGGTGACAACCTTGAAGATTGATGCAATAGAAAATGGATATGTAATCGACCATATTCCGGCAGGAAAGGGTATGCAGATTTATAATAATCTCCAACTCTCAAAGCTCGATTGCCAGGTTGCGATTATAACTAATACAAAGTCACAGAAGAATCATGTTAAGGATATTATTAAGATTAATTCTCTTATTGATTTAGACTTGAATATTATTGCTTTTATTGCACCTAATGCAACGGTGAATGTCATTCGCGATAACGAACGCGTTGAAAAGAAAAAGCTTTCGCTGCCGCTTGAAATAAAGAATGTCGTTAAGTGTGCAAATCCTCATTGCATTTGTAATAACGAGAATATAGACCATATCTTCAAGCTAACCGACGATAAGGGCACCTATCGCTGCATCTATTGTGAAACAATGGCGTTATAGTATCAATCCGTTCCCTATATATTATGGGGACGGATGATTTTTTTCAAATTCTATGTTTTTTAAAAAATTTCTTGACATATTTAGCTCAATTAGTTATAATACATAAGCAAGTAAAAATGGCCCGGTAGTTCAGTTGGTTAGAACGCCAGCCTGTCACGCTGGAGG
>CAMFPZ010000164.1 GCA_945979635.1 uncultured Eubacterium sp. | reverse complement strand
AACGCAGCATAGCGGAAGAAGATTTGCCTTAATGGGCGTCATACCAAGTCCTACCTATACATCCGTCTGCACGAAGCTTTACTTTCATTTGGCAGGCATTTTCCATTTCCTCGGTCAGAATTTCGAGTGTTTTTTGAGCGTCAGGCTCACCCGCCTCGACAATAAGCTCATCGTGCACCTGTAAAATAAGCTTTGCATCAATATTTTCTCTTGACAATCTCTCGTCAACTCTAATCATAGCGATCTTGATTATATCGGCAGCCGTGCCCTGGATAGGCATATTGCGTGCAATTCGCTCGCCTGCCGCCTTAATCATATGATTGCTTGAATTAAGCTCAGGTAAATATCTTCTGCGGTTAAACAGAGTTTCGCTGTATCCCTTTTCACGGGCAAGCTCAATAACCCTTTGCATATAATCCTTTACTCCGCAATATGTTGCAAGATAAGAATCAATATAAGCCTGTGCCTCCTTTACGCTTACGCCGATATCCTTGGCAAGGCTGAATGCACCGATACCGTATACGATACCGAAATTAACTGCCTTTGCCGAGGAACGCATCTGCTTTGTCACGAATTCAACAGGCATATTGAAAACCTGTGAGGCGGTTGCTGTATGAATATCCTCGCCACTATTAAACGCATTTATCATATTTTCATCATTTGCCAAATCAGACAAAACTCGAAGCTCGATTTGGCTGTAATCGGCATCAACCAAAACTTTGTTTTCGCCCGCTACGAAAAATCTCCTCATTTGTCTTCCGAGCTCTGTCCTAATCGGAATGTTCTGCAAATTAGGCTCGAGTGAGCTGATTCGTCCCGTCCTGGTTTCAACCTGATTAAAGAAGGTATGAATTCTTCCGTCATCAGCAATCGCCTTCAAAAGACCATCACAATAGGTTGATTTCAATTTAGTCAAAGAACGATATTCAAGGATATTTGCAACAACAGGATGTTCGTATTTTAGGCTTTCCAAAACCTCGGCATTAGTTGAATAACCACTCTTGGTTTTTTTCTTTGCAGGAAGTCCCATATCCTCAAAAAGTGCCACACCAAGCTGTTTTGGTGAATTAATATTGAACTCATATCCGACAGCATCATAAATCATTTTTACAAGCTCGTCGATTCTTTGCGAAAGCTCCTTGCCAAAATTTTCGATTCCCTGCTTATCAACAGCAAATCCCTCTATTTCCATTTTTGCAAGGACCCTTGCAAGCGGCAGTTCTATTTCGTTGAGCAGATGAACTTGGTTTGCTTCCTCGAGAAGGTCGTTCGTCTTTTCAAACAAAGGCCTGAGAAGAGCGGCATTCGTCACTCTTTCGTCACCGTGACCGAGAGCATTTTTATATTCAGGCACGGGAATGCCATATTCGATACTCAAATGCTCAATGCCGTAATTATTATCGGACGGCTTAAGCAAATATGCACTCAGCATCAAATCTCCGCAAACATTTTTGCACTCAATACCCATTTTTGCGGCTAATCTATGAACAAATTTTGAGTTATAGGTGTATTTTTTGCAGCTTTCGTTAGAAAAGAAATTGCGAACAAAATACTTATATTCCGGAGTATCCGAAGGCATAACAATAACGGAATCGTCGAAGCAGAAATACAAATCAACAATCGAATTATCAACAACATCGGGATAAAAATACACATCGTTTTCGCCGATTTTTTCAAGCAGATAATCTGCATCAACACAAGTCAATCGTTCAATTTCGCGAGGCTTAATTTCCTCAACAGCCGTTGCAATAATTCCGTCATTAGAATCAAGCTCAAACCTATCCATAAGACTGAACAGCTCCAATCTGATGAACTCTGCCGCAGCAGCCTGCTTGTCGCCATCACAAATCTTATAGGTCTCAATATCAGTATTTATCGGAGCATCGGTTACAATTTCGCCAAGCTTCAATGACAGGTATGCATTGTCTTTTCCTGCTTCAAGCTTTGCTCTAACACCCGGCTTAATATCAAGTGAGTCAAGATTATCATATATATAATCCACAGTTTTATATTTTGCAATCAAGTCCAGTGCAGTTTTCGGACCGATGCCCTGAACACCCGGAATATTATCGGATGAATCGCCCTGAAGTGCTTTAACTTGAATCAAATCAATCGGTTCAACTCCATATTCCTGCATAATAGCGTTTTCATCCATAATATCGGTGCTCTTTGTTCTTGCAAGCAAAACCTTAACACCGTCGTGTGCAAGCTGAAGACTATCCCTATCACCTGTTGCCAAATAACAAGCATTTCCGTTTTCTCTGCATACTCTAGCCAAAGTGCCTAGAATATCATCAGCCTCCCATCCCTCACATTCTATTATTTTTATTCCGAGCATAGGCAAAAGATTCTTAAGAACCTTCATTTGAGAGCGTAGCTCATCGGGCATTGCGTGGCGTCCCGCCTTATATGCATCATACATCTTATGGCGAAATGTAGGTGCGTGCATATCGAACGCAACTGCTATTGCATCGGGCTTGCACATATCCTCAAATCTCTTCATCATATTCAAAAAGCCATAAATAGCATTCGTATATTCTCCCTGCTTTGTGGTAAGGAGCTTTATACCATAGAAAGCACGATTAATAATACTATTTCCATCAAGAACTAATAAAGTCATAGCAGTACTCCCAATATATTATATTCCAAAATATTATACCACATCATTCGCTTTTTTACAACAAAAAACACTCCGTTCAAAAGAACGAAGTGTTTCAAGAGTTTAGCTAATTAAACAAGCTCGATGATGCACATCTCTGCTGCGTCACCTCTACGCGGGCCTGTCTTAATTATACGAGTGTAACCACCGTTTTTATCTTCATACTTTGGAGCAATCTCATCAAAAAGCTTCTTAACGACATCTTCCTTTGTAACATAAGCAAGAGCCTGTCTTCTTGAGTGAAGTGTGTTTTCCTTACCAAGAGTAATCATTCTCTCAGCCATTGCACGAACTTCTTTCGCTCTGGTAACGGTTGTTTCAATTTTGCCGTTTTCAAGAAGATAAGTAACTAATCCTCTAA
>CAMFPZ010000163.1 GCA_945979635.1 uncultured Eubacterium sp. | reverse complement strand
ACAACCGAAGAAACAACGGAAGAAACAACCGAGGCGACAACCGAGGCAACAACTGTCTCAACGACAGCAAAGCCTACTACAACTACAAAGCCGGAGTCGAGCTATACATACAATGGCGATTGGAAGCTCATTCTGGTTAATCCTTGGAATAAAATGCCGAGCGGCTATACAAGTTCGATTTCTTTGACACAGCTTAAAAACGGTCAGTCCGTTGATTCGAGATGCTATCCGGATCTTCAGGAAATGATGGACGATTGTCGTGCGGCGGGATATGACCCTGTTATCTGTTCGTCGTTTCGTTCGTATGATACACAGGAATACCTTTATAACAGAAAGGTTAATCAGTTCAAGGATAAGGGATATTCAGATGCCGATGCAAGAGTTGAAGCAGGCAAGATTGTAGCTGTTCCGGGAACCTCGGAGCATCAGCTCGGCCTCGCCGTTGATATTGTAGACACAGGCTATCAGGTTCTTGACGAGGGGCAGGAAAACAGACCGACTCAAAAATGGCTGATGGCAAATAGCTATAAGTACGGATGGATTCTACGATACCCTAGCTCAAAGAGCAGCATAACCGGAATTATCTATGAGCCGTGGCATTATCGCTATGTCGGTAAGGAGGCTGCAGCGGAGATTTACAGCCGCGGCATTTGCCTTGAGGAATATTTGAAATAATAGCCAGATATTGAAATTTTCAAATTGCTTTTTCGACAGTCTAAAACAGCAGAGAAATCTGCTGTTTTTCTTTTTATTCGCTTATTCTTCGTCATTTTGTACAAATATTTCCGAAAAATTTGACAAAGACGGAAAAATTTGGTATAACATTAAAGGTTACAAAATTGTAACAAATTTTACAAACAAGTAACGAAAAGAGGTTTTATCATTCGATATACAAAAATTAAGGCTGTAACACTTATTGTTGCTTTGCTTTTCACTCTGGGGTCAAGTCTGACAGTATATGCAAATACAGATGCTAAATCGGCAATGGCAAGAAACGAAGGCTCATCGTTTAATGATGCTGTATTGCATTCTCTTTCTGTTGAGCTTTCTTCAACATTTAGTATTACAGCAGAAAAAATAAGCTCGAAAACGGCAACGCTTCGCTGGACAAATAGCGATGGTTGTTCTTCATATAGCGTAATGCGTTATGATGAGCAGATCGGCAGAAATGAGAAATATGCCGTTACCGGTGAAAACTGTATCGAGCTGACTAATCTTACCCCGAATACGGAATATAAATTCGTCATTGCAACGGCATTGACAAATAAGAATCTCGGTGCGGTAAAATTCAAAACGCAGGAGCTTGTTCCTGTTTCTGAAATTTCGGTCGTTGCCGCTGATTATGTTAAGTTTAATATTCAAGACCTTGAATTCGGTGCATATGTTGAGATTTATAAGGGTGAGAGTGAAAATAAATTGACTCTTATTGCAACTGCCGACAACAGCGAATTCATTGATTATGATGTTGAACAGGGAAAGCAATATTATTATAAGACTGTTTCCGTTACAGCCTCCGGAAGGAATATAGAGGGCGAGACGGTAAGCGTTGTTGCTCCTGTGAAAATGGACCTGCCCAATGTTTCGGGAAGTACAAAAACATATGCTCATTACACAGCTGTAACGGCAAAATCAACTCAACAATATAAGCTTCTTAATTCGAAAGAATGCTATACTGATCCGGAAACAGGAATTCGTATGGTTGATGATTGCTATTGTGTAGCACTCGGCTCATATTACGGCTCCGAAATCGGTACAAAATACAGAATCGAATTCTCCACCGGCAAGAGCATAAAGGTTATTCTTTGTGACCAAAAATCAAATCGCCATACTGATTCCAATAATCAATACGCAGTTAGAAACAAGGACATTATAGAGTTTTATGTTCAAAAAGATATGATACCGAAATCTATTCGCGGAAATTACGGAAACCTAAGCAAATTCGAGGGCGATATTGTTTCTATCGAAAAATATGTATAACCCTTTTGTTTTTTTGATATAATTTATAGAGGTGAATATAATGCTAAAAGAAATAAAATTCAGCGAAATAAAGGAAAACTTGACTAAGACGCTTTGCGAGGATTGGGCTCTCGTTACCGCAGGCAGCGAGGAATCATTCAATACTATGACCGTTTCTTGGGGCTCCTTCGGCGAGCTTTGGGGCGAGGATACCGCAACAGTTTATATCCGTCCGCAAAGATATACAGAGGAGTTTTTGAACCAAAACGATTATTTTACAATCTGCTTTTTCCCTAATGAAATGAAACAACAAATTCATTCGATTTGCGGTTCAAAGAGCGGTAGAGATACCGATAAGCCTGCACAGGCAGGCATAACTCCGATATTCAGCGAAAAGGCTCCGTATTTCGAGCAGGCAAGAATCATCCTCGTTTGCCGCAAAACGGCAAAGGGATGCTTTACTCCTGACCAATTTGCAGATGAGCAAATCATCAGCAAATGGTATCCTGCAAATGATTTTCACAATATCTACTACGCAACTATAGAAAAAACTCTCATAACAGGCTAAATAAATAGAGCTGTCAGACCTTAAAAATCTGATAGCTCTTTATTTGTATGACCCTCGTTTTTATCAGTTGTTTTTATAAAAAACTTATATAAAAATGAGCGTTTTGACTATGTTATTTTTGGTATTCCAAAATATCTCCGGGCTGGCAATCTAAAGCTTCGCATATAGCTGCAAGGGTTGAAAACCTTATTGCACTTACCTTTCCGGTTTTTATTTTTGAAAGATTAACATTTGCTATGCCGACCTTTTCGGATAAACATTAAAAATTTTATCTTTCCCATTCACACCAACAAAAAGCCACCAAAAGGGGGGATACGATTCCCCTTGGTGGTCAAAATTAAGGAGACAAAAGTTAAAGCAGACGAGCATAGCCCGCCTGCAAAAAATATTCTTTCAATTATCTCCACTCAAACCGCTTGACATTACTCCCACTCGCTTAGTTCTTGCCATTGCTAAACATATTTGTTTAGTAATTATTGCCTTTTATCTCTTTATTATTCCATTCTTAACCTTTTATTTTTGGCTA
>CAMFPZ010000162.1 GCA_945979635.1 uncultured Eubacterium sp. | reverse complement strand
GTTGCTTGAGGTGTTGCAGGACAGCGAAAATTTAAAAAAAGAAATATTGAATGCCATACTTAACAAGAGCTTAAGAATTGTTGATGAAAAAACTCTGGATGATGTTAATTATTTCCGCTTTAATAACGGAATTGAAATTGAGTTTGGCTATGTTGATGTCAGAACATTATTTCGAGAAAATAATGAAAAAAGAGCGTTTAGGCTTCCTTTTAAGTTCATAAAGAGATGCCCATATGTGAATGTAAGTTCAGGCATAGACAGTACGCGATATTATAATAACGCTTATTATTACGGCGAAATTTCGTATAGCTTAAGTCGGGGTGATTATGCTGAATTTCAAATGTCAAAGCTAAATTCAAAAACCGGCGAAAGAACGGAATATGATGTTTTCGATGAAGACTTGTACGGTAATATTTATTATTTTGCGGTTAATACATATTCGGGTGATTAATTATGAGGATTACAGCAAACACAAAAGCGGTGCAGCTCATTGATTCCGAAGAATTTTTGAGCGGAGCATATAACGACATTACTATTGATGTTGAGCTTAGCGAGGAATATAGAAGTTTGACATCTTTTGTTACTTTCAATGATAAAAAAACACCTGTTATTGCCGGTAAGGTTTCAACTCCTTGTTTGGGTGAAGGCTTATGCCGTATCGGTGTTTATGCAGTTAATATTGATGATAATAATGTAGTGCTTCGTTATTCTCCGAAACCTGTTGATATTTTGATTACAGCAGGTACTTGGAATAATCGAATAGCAGAGTCTGACACTCCGACAGCAAGCGAAGCCGAGAAAATTTACACCTTAATTGACAACGCTATTGCAGCAGGTCAGCTTAAAGGCGACAAAGGTGAGCCGTTTAAATATAGTGACTTTACTCCTGAGCAGTTGGAGGGATTGAGAGGCCCGCAAGGTAAAACCGGACCAAAAGGCGACAGTTATATTTTGACCGATGCCGACAAAACTGACATTGCTCAAAAAGTCAAATTGCCTACCAAAACAAGTGACCTTACAAACGACAGCAATTTCGTATCGGATGCGAATTATATTCACACAGACAACAACTTCACCACTGCTGAAAAGACGAAACTCGGCAGTCTTGTGAATTATGACGATACGGCGATTAAAAAACAGATTGCAGGGAAGCAAGATAAACTTACCAAAGTACAGCTTGATAACATTTCTGCTGTGTCTAACAAGATTGACCAGTCGCAAGTCGGTAACGGTTTGAAGTTCACTGACGGAATACTTCAGCTTGATATTCCCGTGGCGACTGCTTCAACGGCTTACGGAGGTGGTGCTCATTGAGTTTGATTATTGAAGACAAAAACGCTCTTGATAGTCTTGCAAATGCAATTATCGGAGCGAATGGAAGCGTTGAAAAAACATCAGCAACCAAAGAAGAATTGACTAAATTTATCAACGATATTATTCCGCTGAAAAGCAAGTTTGCAAGCGGAGTTTTTATACCAACGGAGGATATAACAACTAAAAATCCACCTCGAATTAATTTCGCATTAGGGAATGACGAAAACGGTATTCCTATCAAACCTAATGTGATAATTGCTTATCAACCTTTTGCATTGACGGACCCAACGCCTGTTAGTGCGACTTGTTATAGAGTATATACTTATGGTACAGCAATCCTACATCCCATTAACTATCCTGATGCAACTCTGTGGAACTTTACATTATTTCGAAGATTAGAACCTGCCTCGAGTGGTGGATACTATACTGGAGGTGCTAACAGTGGTGCTAATGTAACCAATAAAGTAGATGATAGATATATGTTTGATAGAAATGGATTCGCATTACAACCGAACAGCAGTAATTATCCATTCCTTGCAGGTCATCCTATTGTTTGGATTCAAATTAAATTTTAAGGAGATTTTCTTTATGTTTTACAAATACATAAACGATAAATATATTATCGGTGTCGGCACAGGTGCAGGTGGTGAGGAAATTACTGAACAGGAATACAACAGTATTCTTGACAAGATTAATAACCGCCCCGAAGCACCAGAGGGGTATTCTTACAGATTAACAACCACTATGGAGTGGGAACTTGCAGAAGTTCCAAAGATAGAACCGACAGCAGCAGAAGAAATTATTGAAAGTGAGGAAGATTATTATGGATAAGTTTTTTAATCCCGCAAGCATTGTAGGCGGCGTCATTGGCGGCATTTTTACATTTTTATTCGGAGGCATAGATGTGATACTAAAAGCTTTGATTGCACTTGTTGTTTTAGATTATGTAACAGGCATAATTCGAGGCGTAATGACAAAAACATTATCAAGTGAAATCGGTTACAAGGGAATATTGAAAAAGATTTTGATTTTTGTTGTAATCGCTGTGGCGGTGATTATTCAAAAGGTTGTGGCAGAGATTATGCCTGCATTGAATGATTACAATCCGTTGCGTGAGGTTGTTATTGTTTTCTACTTGTGCAACGAGGGCATATCAATTTTGGAAAATGCAGCCGAGTTTCTGCCTGTGCCGGACAAGCTGAAGAATATTTTAATTCAAATCCGAAATAAGAGCAAAGAAACGAGTGACCAAAAATGATACCGTCTGTTCCTTGTAAGAACTGCTCTGACCGAAAAGTCGGTTGCCATTCCGATTGCAAAAAGTATTTGAAATACAAGGCAGAAATGGAACGGCAAAGGATATTGAGGACAGAGCAGAAAGAAGAAATTGATTTTCATATCAGCGAGAAAGGAAGATTGTTATGACTTTTGAAAAATGGGTAAAGCAAAACATCGGCAGGGGTATTGACTACGACGGTACATACGGTGTACAGTGCGTTGACCTTGCAAAGCATTATATCAAGAATGTGCTTGGCATAACTCCGCAAAGCATCGGCAACGCTATTGAGTATTACAACAAGCGTAAAACGAGCGAATACCTCACAAAGAATTTTAAGTGGATTGACAACACGGCGGAGTTTATTCCAAAAAAGGGCGACCTTTGCGTGTTCACATCAAGAAGCGGAAACGGTCACATTTCCGTTGCAACAGGCGAGGGAACAACCTCTTATTTCTATTCTTA
>CAMFPZ010000161.1 GCA_945979635.1 uncultured Eubacterium sp. | reverse complement strand
GAGGGAATGGTAACATTCCCTGCCATGTAAACCCTATTCGCTGCAACACCGACAGGAGAGTTGGTTGCTCGCCACATAACTCCGAAGGGTGGCTTGAGCAGGGTGGTAACATCCTGTCGAGATAGATAATCGTCCACGACAGAACTCGGCTTACGGACAACTCTGATATTTTTCAGGAGGAACGCTATGCTCGTAAATATGCGTGATTTGCTAACAGATGCACAGGCAGGAAATTATGCTGTCGGCTCATTTTCTGTGGCAAATATGGAAATGGTTTTAGGAGTAATCAAGGCAGCAGAAGAGCTGAATGCTCCGATTATTCTTCAAATTGCAGAGGTTAGATTAAAGCAGAGCCCGCTCGAAATTATCGGACCGCTTATGGTCGCTGCCGCAGAAAACTCAAGTGTTCCCGTTGCGGTTCATTTTGACCACGGCAAAACGATTGAAAAAATTTCACAAGCACTCGACATTGGCTTCACCTCCGTTATGTTCGACGGCTCACATTTGCCGCTTGAGGAAAATATAAAATTGACAAACAGAATTATGTCACTTGCCGACGAATACGATGCATCGGTTGAAGCAGAAATAGGGTGCGTCGGAGGAAGTGAGGACGGCAGCGAGGATATTGCAATAAATTGCACAAAGCCGGAGGATGCCGTTAGATTCGAGGAGGAAACAGGGGTTGATGCACTTGCAATAGCAATCGGCAATGCACACGGAAACTACAAATCCGCTCCAAATCTTCGATTCGACATTTTAGCCGAGGTTGAAGAAAAAACGCATACTCCGCTTGTTCTTCACGGCGGCACAGGTATTTCGCCCGACGACTTTGTAAAATGCTCCAAAACAGGAATCAAAAAAATCAATATTGCAACCGCAACATTTGACTCAGTAGAGAAAAGTGTCAGAGATTCATACAATAATAGCTCAATCGCAGGCTACTATGATTTACAGGCGGCCGAGGTTGAGGGCGCCTACCAAAACGCAAAAAAGCATATCCTTATTTTCGGTTCCGATAATAAGGCGTAGCTGATTAGAAAAAAGGGGTTTTAATTATGCAAAATTATGTTACATTCGATATGTCAAAGCCAATCGATTTCATCCCAATCGGAAGAATCGCAATAGACTTTAATCCAACGGATATGTACAGACCATTATCCGAATCCTCAAATTTCAACAAATATGTCGGCGGCTCCCCTGCTAACATTGCAGTAGGTCTCGCCAGACTCGGCTGTAAGGTTGGATTTTGCGGCTGTGTAAGTAACGACCAATTCGGCGATTTTGTTGTTGATTACTTCAAAAACGAGGGCATCGACACCTCAAAGATTACAAGAGCAAAAAACGGCGAAAACATAGGCCTTACCTTTACGGAAATACTTTCAAAGGAAGCTTCATCAATTTTGATGTACAGAGACAATGTTGCTGATTTCTGTATGGAGCCTGAGGACATTGACGAGGAATACATAGCTTCGTCAAAGGCTATCATCATCAGCGGCACAGCACTTGCAAAGAGCCCATCAAGAGAGGCTTGCTTAAAAGCAATGATGCTGGCAAAGAAAAACAACACAAGAATAATTTTTGATATTGATTACAGAGAATACACCTGGAAAAGCAAGGATGAAATCGCTGTTTATTATAGCCTTGTTGCACAAAATGCGGATATTATTATGGGCTCGAGAGAGGAATTCGACTTAACAGAGGGTATTGTAGGCGTTAAGGAAAGCGACCCTGAGTCTGCAAAATACTGGCAGAGCTTCGGTGCTGCAATTTGCGTTATCAAGCATGGAAAGGACGGCTCGACCGCCTATACAAACGACGGCAAATTCTACAACATCAAGCCATTCCCTGCCGTTATGCTCAAGGGCTTCGGCGGCGGCGACGGCTACGGTTCATCCTTCCTTTACAGCCTTCTTCAAGGCAAGGATATTATCGACTGTCTTGAATTCGGCTCGGCTTCGGCAAGTATTCTCATTGCTTCTCACAGCTGCTCGGATGCAATGCCTTCGGTAAAGCAGGTTGAGGAATTCATCAAAAAATCAAAAGAAGAATACGGCGAAATGGTTGCAAGAGCGTAATAAGGTTTATCCCCTCAGTCGCTTCGCGACAGCTCCCCTTGCAACAAGTGGAGCCTAAGTTATCTAAAAAAACAGAACTGTGAAAATTCATTCGCAGTCCTGTTTTTTTATTAGTTTATTAACTTCAAATATATTTTTACCCACATTTTCTGGGCAATGGGCATCGGAGCCGGTTGAAAATTTTACGCCGACTTGCTTGGCAATATCGAAAAATTGCTGATTTATTCCCAGTCCCTTTGAGGTATTCATCTCCAGCATAACATTATGAGTCTTTGCATTTTCGCAGAGTTCAAAATATGTATCCGTCAAATCATATTTGGGATATATTCCGTGGCACCTAATCAAATCGGGATGAGCAACAATATCAAAAATTTCTGACCCGATAAGCGAATTATTCATTTCATAATAACGCTGATAGAGTTTATCAACATCCTTGCCGAGCCATTGATACTTTCGTTGATTAAATGTCCAATTATCAATCCAATGAACAGAGCCTAAAACGTAATCAAAATCGCATTTGGATAAGAGATTTCTTATATAATCCTCGTGCTGCTCAAACCAGCAAACCTCCAAACCGAAGCTGACCTTTACAGGGTAGTCAATGCTTCTGATTTCTTCAATCAAGGCTTTATATTCATCAAGGGAATGAGCCTGTTCCCTCTTGCCGTCAAACCAACGCCTTTGGTACAAACTGTATTCACGAGCCTCTTTAAAGGTTGGATGAAATTCCTTTATACGAATGGAATGCTCAAGCAAATTAATCTCACCGATATTCATTTTTACGGCTTGGTCAACAAATTTTTCAATCCATTCCCTGCTGTATTCACCGCGTTCAATATGTATATGTAAATCCTTTAGCATAACCAACATTACCTCAAAAACGATTATACATCACGATAATCATTAATTCAATAGCTCCTTTTGATTTAAAAACAAGTATTTGACAAATTGTGTCAGTGATGTTATTATGAGCAAAACGAGGTAATTATTATGACTAATCTAATTGCAAAAGTGAATAGCTTTGCAC
>CAMFPZ010000160.1 GCA_945979635.1 uncultured Eubacterium sp. | reverse complement strand
CCTGCCATCTTACATTCCTTAATAGCGTCAACAACCTCCGGACGAACAGGGTCAATCATACCTGCAAGACCGATATAGCAAAGCTCCTGTTCGAGCTCCTCTGCTTCATTAGAGGGTTGCTCCTTATAGGTACGCATAGCACAACAAAGAACACGAAGAGCCTTGTCTGCCATTTCCTTATTGGATTCAATGATAGCCTGATAGATTTCATCTGTCATTTCTACCTTTTTGCCGTCAATATAAGCTGATGAACAAAGAGAAAGAACAACATCGGGAGCACCCTTTGTATACTGAACAAATCCGTTTTCGGTTTTGTGGACAGTAGACATCATCTTTCTTGATGAATCGAATGGTGCCTCTCCTACACGAGGGAATGATTCTTCAATTTCATACTTCTTTAGGCCAAGAGTATTTGCCCAAGCAACCAAAGCAGCCTCGGTAGGCTCGCCCTTTACGCTTCCATCCTCTTCCAGCTCGGCATCACAGCAAAGTGCCATAGCGGTTGCAAGAAGCTTTTCATCAGTAGTTTTATTTTCAACCACGGTCATCTTATTTTGAGTAAGAGTACCGGTTTTATCGGAACAAATGATTTGGGTACAACCGAGAGTTTCTACTGCTGTAAGCTTACGAATTACGGCATTACGCTTCGACATCTTCGTTACGCCGATTGAAAGAACTATAGTTACAACAGCGGCAAGACCCTCCGGAATAGCCGCAACTGCAAGTGAAACGGCAACCATAAAGAAGTTCAAGGTTGTATTTAGATTAATTGTGTCGCCTACAATCAAAGCTCTTACTATATCGAATACGAAGATAAATGCACAAATGCCAAGAACAATAAAAGACAAAATCTTCGAAAGCTGATTAAGCTTAATCTGAAGAGGAGTTTCCTCGTCCTTTGCCTGAGTAAGAGCATCGGCAATCTTGCCCATTTCGGTATCCATACCTGTTGCAACAACAACAGCTTTTCCTCTTCCATAAGCAACAGAAGATCCCATATAACACATATTCTTTCTGTCGCCAAGAGGTACATCGTCTGAACCGAGAGTATCTATGATTTCTGCCGTCTTTGTTACAGGAACAGATTCTCCTGTAAGGGCAGATTCCTCGATTTTCATAGAAGCACATTCAATAATACGGCAATCGGCAGGTACACTGTCACCCGCTTCAAGAACAACAATATCACCGACTACTATATCTTCGCTTCTTACACTGATCAGCTTCCCGTCACGAATAACCTTTGAGGTTGCGGCGGCAATTTCCTGCAATGCTTCAATAGCTTTTTCCGCCTTACTTTCCTGATACACGCCGAGAATAGCATTTACAAGCACAACGAACATAATGATAATAACATCTGCATAGCCCTCGCCTTCTCCGCCGAAGGTTGCTGTTACTGCACTAATAACGGCTGCAACAATCAATATTATGATCATTGGATCGGCAAGCTGAGATAAAAATCGCTTTAGGAGGCTATCCTTTTTTCCCTCGGCAAGCTTATTCTTACCATTCTTTTCGAGGCGTGAAGCTGCTTCATCCGAGGTCAAGCCCTGAACAGCGGCACCAACCTCATTCAAAACATCTTCTTTTGATTTTAGATACTCTTTCATAAGAAAATCTCCTTTCGTATAAAAAAAGACTCATACATAGTATTACACTATGCACAAGTCTCATTCTTAATAGTTAAACCAGCCGAATAAAATCGGCAAGCTGTTGATTTAACGCACGCAAGTACGCTCATATTTGCGTGGAATTACTCCCTCGTACCATTAAAATATAACATCTTTTACCAAAAAAGTCAACAATGAACAAATAAATTAATATTCATATAACAATTTAGTGCTCACGCATACTTTAGTTTCGAACGAAAAGAAAGTAAAAACGGCACCGAAATCAAGGAAGCAACGCAATAAGCAATCGGTTGTGCAAGCTCGAGTCCGAGCAATCCGAAAAATCTCGGTAAAATCAAAACAAGCGGAACGAAGAACAATCCATTTTGGCACGATGCGAGAAAAAGTGCCCTACCCTTTTTACCAACACTTTGGAAGGTCATATTAGCCGTCAATATGGTAGGAAGCAAAAAAAGCGACAGACACATAAAGCGTAGAACACGAGAACCTATTTCGATTACCTCTGTTTCTTCTCTAAACAAGGAAACGATGAATGGTGCAAAAACAAACGATATTCCTGCCAGCACAACAACGACAGCCGTTCCGTATAGCCAAAGGAAATTCATACCCTTTCGTACTCTATCGTATTTTTTTGCACCGAAATTAAATCCGCTGACCGGCTGAAAGCCTTGTCCTATTCCGACACAAACGCTGAAAATCACCATACACCAGCGATTAGCAATACTCATAGCAGCAATACAGGCATCACCATAAGGCATTGCCATCATATTCAAAACCATAGTGGAAATTGAATTAAGCCCGTTTCTGATAAAGCTTGGAAATCCTGTTGCAATAATGTCCCATGAAATTTTTGGAGACAGCCTAATATATTTTGGATTTATTCTGCATTGACATTTTTTTGCTAAAAACATAAAAAGCAGAATACAAAGGCTTATATATTGGCTTATTGCAGTTGCAAGACCTGCACCCGAAATACCCATATCAAAAGTAAAAATCAGCAAGGGGTCAAGTGCAATATTAAGCAATCCGCCGGTAGTCAAGCCTATCATAGCAAGCCGAGCCATACCCTCATAACGCAAGATATTATTCAACACGCAGGAGGTTGTCAAGGCAGGGCCTGCAATCAATATATAAAATCCATATGACTTTGCATAGGGAAAAATCGTTTCGGTGCTTCCGAGAAGGAGCATCAATCTATCAAGAAACAGCAATCCGAACAGCGATATAATCACACCCAAGGTTAGAGAAGAGAAAAAGGCAGTAGAGCATATCTGTTTTGCATTTTCTATTTCCTTTTTTCCGAGTAATCGAGAAATAATTGAACCCGCACCCTGGCCATAAAGAAATCCAAAGGCTTGGAAAATCGACATTAAGCCGAACACTATTCCCGTTGCACCGGAGGCAGATACACTGATTTTCGAAACAAAATAGGTGTCTGCCATATTATATATCATTGTAATGAGCATACTGATTACAGT
>CAMFPZ010000159.1 GCA_945979635.1 uncultured Eubacterium sp. | reverse complement strand
GTTACTATCCAAATTGACCAAATGCTTGCTGAAAAGTTCGGTATGGAGTATGTTGATTCAGACGGACAGAAGAAAAATCCTTATATTATCCACAGAACCTCAATCGGCTGCTACGAAAGAACGCTTGCATTGCTTATCGAAAAATATGCCGGTGCATTTCCGACTTGGCTTGCCCCTGTTCAGGTTAAATTCCTTCCGGTTGCCGACAGACATCAGGATTATTGCCGTGAAATTATGGCTAAGCTACAGGCTGCCGGTGTTCGTTGTGAGCTTGATGACAGAAGCGAAAAGATTGGATTCAAAATTCGTTCGGCACAGCTTGAGAAAATTCCTTATATGATTCTGGTTGGCGATAAGGATATTGAAGCCGGTACAATCTCTGTTCGTTCTCGCAAAAATGGTGATGAGGGTGCAACAACTCTGGATGAATTTCTTTCGAGAATAACAGTCGAAATTGCAACAAAAGCCAGATAACAAAACGCCCTGTAAAGCGTTATTGCTTTACAGGGCGTTATTTTTGTAAAGTTATTTTACTTTACAAGGCTTCTTGCCTCAAATATTGAAATATCCCTTTCGTCGGCAAGTCTTGCAAGCTCGTCAAATTCGAGCTTTTCTTTTTTTACTCCAAAGCCCTCGCTTTTTTTAATTGAAACGGAGTTTTCTATTATTTCTCGACTTAAAATACTGCGTTTGCATTTTATTTCTCTTATACCGAGAGTGGTTGTGTGCTTGAATATTTGTTTAATAAAGTAGTCCTTTTTTTCGGGATATGCTAAAACGGTGAGGGCGAAGGCCGGTCTGCTTTTCTTCATAGTAATAGGTGCGATAAAAGCGTCGAGTGCACCGAGTGAGATTAACTTGTTTATTGCATACCCCATTTCCTCTCCGGTCATATCGTCAATTTGGCATTTTAATTCGATAATATTCTCATAGTTGCTATCGTTCTCGGAAATAAAAACTCGAAGACAATTTGCTCTCTTGAAATCCTTCGTACCCATACCATATCCGATTTTTTCGAATTTATCGGGCTTGTTTAGGGTTATTTCTTTTGCAAAATACTTAATAAGTCCTGCTCCTGTCGGAGTTGCAAGCTCACCATTTATGTCGCCCGTTTTTGTTTCGATGCCCTTGAGAAGCTCTGCTGTGGCAGGTGCGGGTATTGGCAGAATTCCGTGTTCTGTTTCGATTTCGCCATATCCTACTACTATCGGTGAGCAGACGATTTCGCATTCTCCGATATATTCGAGAATATAACAGCAGGCCGTAATATCCATTATAGCATCTTTTGCACCGACCTCGTGAAGATGAATGTCGGCTATTTCTGTGCCATGAATCTTGCTTTCGGCATTTGCAATGAGTCTGTATATCTCCTTTGCATTTTGCTTTACTCTTTCGTTTAATTCAAAGCCGTTTATTATTTCATAGATTTCGTTAAGCGAGGTGTGATGATGTCCTTGCTTTATGATATGCACATCGAATTTTGTTCCGCTGATACCGCATTTTTTACTGCCGGAAGCACTGACCTCAACTCCGTCCATAAGGGTGTTGAGCTTTTTTATTATGTTTATTTTATCATTTTCATTTAGCGTGTCGAGCAGAGCTCCGCATAGCATATCACCCGAAACACCCATATTACATTCTAAATAAATTTTTTTCATATCTTATTCCTGGTTATTTATCATATTTGCTATATATGCTGCACCGAATCCGTTGTCGATATTAACAACGCTGACATTTCCCGAGCAGGAATTAAGCATTGATAATAATGCCGCAACTCCTTCAAAGCTTGCACCATATCCGACAGATGTAGGAACAGCAATTACAGGACAACCTGCGAGACCGCCCAATACACTTGCAAGTGCTCCCTCCATACCTGCAACGGCAATTATAACTCTTGCTTTGCTTATCTCATCGGCATGGTCAAGCAGTCTGTGTATTCCTGCAACTCCAACATCGCATAAAAGCTTCGCTCTGCAACCGAAAGCCTTTAGCGTCATCATAGCCTCCTGTGCACAGTATAAATCGCTCGTTCCTGCACAGCATACCAAAACATCGGACTTGCCCTTCGGCTGGGGTGCTCTTCCGGCAATAGCCGCTCTCGAAATATTGTCATATTCAATTTCGACTTGGCTTGCCACATAATCTGCCTTGTCTGAGTCCATTCGTGTAATGAGTACAGAATCCTCGCCATTACTCAATAATGTCTTTGCAATTTTAGCTATCTGCTCACCGGTTTTGCTTTCGCCGTAAATAACCTCGCCTACTCTATGACGAAAAGAACGAGATGTATCGACTCTTGCGAATCCCAAGTCCTTGTAGGTGAGCCGTTCAACAGCCTCCTCAGGAGTTGTTTTGCCGTTTTTGATGTCGTAAAGAATATTCAATAAATCATTTTTTGTACTCATATTTTTTCCTGCTTTATTGCCTAATATAATTTATTATCCATATATGTAGCCGCTGTGTCAAGGATTTTGTTTAAAGAATTTGTTGCAAAAATGAAAGTTTACTAAACCTATTGACATACTAGGTGTTAAATGCTATAATGCACTCATAACAAAGCATATCATTTTACTATGAATTGAGGAGGATTGAAAATGAGTTACAAATTTGAAACCCTACAACTTCATGTCGGACAGGAAAGCCCGGATTCGGCAACAGATTCCCGTGCTGTTCCGATTTATCAAACAACTTCGTATGTTTTTAGAGACAGCGACCATGCACAGGCTAGATTTAATTTGACCGATGCCGGCAATATTTACGGCAGACTTACGAACAGTACGCAGGATGTTTTCGAAAAGAGAATTGCGGCTTTGGAAAACGGCATTGCGGCTCTTGCTACTGCTTCGGGAGCTGCTGCAATTGCCTATGTATTTCAGGCTCTTGCACATAGCGGCGACCATATCATTGCGGCTAAAACCATTTACGGCGGAACATATAACTATCTTGCACATACTATTTCGGGCTTCGGCGTTGAAACAACCTTTGTTGACCCTGATGATGTAGAAAACTTTGAAAGTGCAATAAAGGAAAACACAAAAGCAATCTTTATCGAAACGCTTGGAACTGTCTCTTATACACATCTCCGAGCCCACGAGACGTAGAGGAA
>CAMFPZ010000158.1 GCA_945979635.1 uncultured Eubacterium sp. | reverse complement strand
TATAATATGTATATATTACACAAAAGAAAAAGAGACTTGGATTGAACTGAAATCCAAGTCTCTGTGGCGTTAATTCAGTTTGCCCATTGTGTTGAACGGATAGTATCTGAACAAAACCTTTCCTACCAGCTTATCCTCTGATACGAAATTCGTCGTTATCCAATATCTTGAGTCAACCGAGTTGTCGCGATTGTCGCCCATAACGAAATAGCTGTTTTCCGGAACAACAAAGGTTCCATTGTAGTGGTCCTTGTTTTCGTCAGAAACATAATCCTCCTCGAGCTGATGGGTTTTGCCGTCTTCTCCTGTGATATAAACCGTTCCGTCCTGAATGCTTACGGTCTCGCCCGGAAGTCCGATAATTCGCTTAACGAATAGCTGCTCCTCATTATCGGGATACTCAAAAATAGCAATATCAAATCTTTCCGGCTTGTCGAATTTGTAGGCGAGTCGGCTCGCAATTACTCTGTCGTTTTCCTGTATGGTATTGAGCATTGAGCCTG
The DNA here is from genome assembly GCA_945979635.1 of uncultured Eubacterium sp. Classification (GTDB taxonomy): domain Bacteria; phylum Bacillota; class Clostridia; order Oscillospirales; family Acutalibacteraceae; genus Eubacterium_R. The sequence goes on along the minus strand of CAMFPZ010000158.1, from coordinate 2,608 downwards.
TCGGAATAATAGCATTTGCAAATACAACATACTTGAGTATCATCGCGATAATAAGAGCTACAATAATAGGTGCTATAAAATCGAGGATTTCGCCGAGAACAGATTTTTTCTTCTCCTGCTCCTGCTTTACCTCCTGTGTTTCCTTTTCCATTATTTATTCCCGCCAATCTTGAATATCATAATTTCGAACGGACTCATGGTTAAGTCCATCTTGCTGTTATAATCAAAGGTCTCGTCGGTCTCCTTTAGTGTCTTGCAATAGATATTATATCTTCTTGCATCCTTAAGACATTCGGGAGCACCCATAAGCTTGTTTAGAGTAAGGGTGAGCGAGGTCGTTTCGTTATTAGGATTACGAAGTGCAATAATACCGTCGCCGTTCTCCTCCCAGCTAATATAGCCGTAGATGTTGTTTTCTAACGGGTCGCCGCCGATGAACGAAGCATTCTTGAGAATATAATAATTCTCCTTCTGGCAATTCATTGCGTTTGCAAGCGAAAGCCATTTTTGCGGGTTCATCATATTTGGCGACAGGTGAAGCTCGTTAAGAGCCTGACCTCTTACCATACACCAATAAATATATTTCTCGAATTCCTCGTCGGTATAGTCAACCTTTGCTGTATTTCCGTAAATCGGCTCGTGGTTATAAATGTGCATAAGCGGAATTTGGAGAGCTCTGCGACAAACGCAATCGTAATATCTTCCGTCTCTGAATGTGATTTCGGCGTCAACCTGTGACTGCTTCTCCTGATTATTGGCAAAGCCGATATCCGTGCTGTTTTGGAGCCAAAGAGAGTTCACCCATTGAAGCCACCAAGGCGAAACATTTACATAGCAGGTCATATTAATCCACAAATCCGGATTAGCCTTACGCAAATTTTCATAAAGATGAATCCATTTTTGCCACAAGTCAGTGACAAAATACATATCCTCTTTGCCGCCTATCATATGGTCATGCTTCTTGTTTTTGCAGGGTGCCTTTGCAAATCCGTCGAGCTTCCAATAATTTAGGCCATAGGTCTTTGTTTGCTCAACAAGAAAAGCGGAAAGCTTATTTACATAATCGGTAGACGCAACGCAAATCTCTCTGCCCTGTTTGTTGAGGTAACCGTTGCCGGCTCTTTGAATTTTCTTTGCAAATTGGTATTCCTCGTTATATCCGCCTCGAGGACCGAGCCACATTCCGAAGCCGGAGCCGAGCTTTGCACATTCCTCGACTACTCTGCCCATTCCGTTTGGAAATTTCTTGTTGTAGTCCCAAAAGCGAGCTTTCATATTAACCCAGCCGTCATCAACAACATAGCTTTCGAGCTTCGGTGCACCATACTGATTGAGTTTGTCGTGAACCTCCTTGAAGGAATAAAGAATTTTGTCCTCGTCGATATTACGCATATGGTCATACCAGCTGTTGAATTGGAAGCGTAAGTCGGTTGGAACACTGATAGAGCCGATGTATTCGAAAAATGCCTTTTTCATCTCGACGAAGGTATTGTCCTTGCCTCCGCCCATAACGGTAACGGGGCAAACAAAGCCTTCTCCGACGCTGTGTCCGATATAGTATCTGACCATCGCTCTGCCGTGAATGATTCTATTCTCTGTTGCTGGAAATTCGCATCCGAAGAAAAGGCTGTCAACATAAATCGGCTGACCGAGTGCTGTTTGGAATGGAGGGATTTCGCTTCCCTCAACAGGATTAACGTCGAAATTAGTCTTTGAATTAATAATTCCCACGCTCTCGAGCTGGATATAATCAATCGCTCTGTCGTCGGATTGATTAAGAATAATCTGCTTGCAAATTGTGTTTTTATCCTTATGAACCCAATATTCGAGAGTCACCCTTAAGCCGGCATATTCCTCGAACGAAAATACCAATCTGTCTCCGTCAAAGCCTGCATTTTCAATTGTGAGTCCCTTCGCACTGAACGCCTCGCCGTCTACGAAATGAACAACAAATTCACTGCCGTTTCCGTCAGGTACAAAGCTCATACCCGAATACTTGTTGACAATCTGCGAAGCATAAAGCTTGCCGTCCATTATTTTGAATTCTCTTTTTAGTCTATTGCTTTCTAATCTGAACATAAAATTCCCCTCTTTATTTCCTCAAGTGCTCTTGCAAGTTGGTCGGGGCAGGAGGTACCCTTGAAATTGCAATCAATTCCCTTTAGCGACGAAATGACTTCATCAATGCTCTTGCCTTTAACGAGAGCAGAAATGCCCTTCAGGTTTCCGTTGCAGCCCCCGTAGAACTCAACATTTTCGATGATTTCATTTTCATTGACCTCAACAAGAATCTGTCTTGAGCAGGTTCCGACTGTGTTATAAAGTTTCTTCATAGCGTGTTCCTTATATTTTTTTCATTATATACCATTATACAATTTATGGCGATATATTTCAACTGTATTTTGTAAATAAACAATATATGATGTACAGTCTGCGGCGTGTTTTAATACGCAAATAAATAAAGCATTAATACTGCGAATTAACAAAAATCCGAACACACCGTCTTTGACGATGGAGTTCGGATTTTTGTTTGGTCGAGGTGACAAGACTTGAACTTGCGGCCTCTGCGTCCCGAACGCAGCGCTCTACCAAACTGAGCCACACCTCG
>CAMFPZ010000157.1 GCA_945979635.1 uncultured Eubacterium sp. | reverse complement strand
GGAGGCAATCCACAACTGCTTCAAGGCTTTATGGATGAATCTCCTCGGCGGTTTAGGTATGGCTATAGGAATTGTGATTTTTGGATCAAAATTCGGCATTACGGATTTCCAAGGTCTTCTCTCTTCAAATCTCGATAAGACCGTAATAGCAATTCCCGTTATTTGTCTTGCCTTCGGTGCACTTACAAAGAGTGCACAGCTTCCGTTTTCAAAATGGCTACTGGGAGCTATGGTTGCACCTACCCCGTCATCGGCACTTCTCCACAGTGCAACAATGGTTAAGGCAGGAGTTTATCTTCTCATTCGTCTGGCTCCGGTTATGCAGGGTGCATTAAGCGGTTATCTTGTCGGTCTAATCGGTGGACTTACATTCCTCGCTATGTCAATGCTTGCAATCACGGTTTCGGACGGCAAAAAGGTTTTGGCTTACTCAACACTTTCCAACCTCGGCCTCATAACCTCTTGTGCAGGCATCGGTACACAGGAAACAGTATGGGCGGCAGTATTCCTTTTGATTTTCCATGCAGTATCAAAATCCTTGCTTTTCCAAACTGTCGGCTCAATCGAGCACCAAACAGGCTCAAGAGACATCGAAAGCATGCACGGCTTGGTTAGAAAACACCCATACCTCAACTGGACTCTCGTTGTTGGAATTACAGGTATGTTCCTCGCACCCTTTGGTATGCTTGTATCAAAATGGGCTGCACTCAAGGCTTTTGTTGATACAGGTCTTCGCAGCGGAAACTTCCTCGAAATAATCACATCAACAATCCTCGTGCTTTGCATTTGCTTCGGCTCTGCAACAACACTGTTCTACTGGTCAAAGTGGCTTGCAACAATCCTTGCTTCAAACCCTGCCGACAAGAGACAGAAGAACACTATTTCGAATAATCAATGGATTTCGTTATTCATTCACGGAACACTTATGATTATAATTATCTTTATTTTCCCGAGAATTTCTTCAAGCGTTGTAAAGCCTTATACAGCTCAAATCTTCCACAGCGGACTTGATGTTGTTTCAAAAGAAAATATTATCTTGACAATCATAATGCTCATATTCATCTTCGTAGTTCCGACATTATCGTATTTTCTTGTATTCAAAAACAGACCTTTCCCGAAGGCTGACAGATACTTTAATGGTGCAGGAACAGAGGACCAGGTTGGATTCATTGATAGCTTCGGAAACGAAAAGAGAGAATTCCTCACAAATTGGTATATGGAGGATATTTTCGGTGAGCATTTGATGTACAAGCCAAGCGTTTATGTTTCTATCTTTATCATCGTTGGCCTAACTATCAGTGCATTCTTCGTAGGAGGTGGGTTCTAATGACAACAGTATATTCAATTATCAGTGCGATATTATACATAGTGCTCGCTCCGTTTTTGGGTGCATTACTTGCAGGTGTTGACAGAAAGATTACTGCAAGAATGCAAGGCAGAAAGGGACCCCGTCTTCTTCAGCCGATATATGATGTTCAAAAGCTTCTCAAGAAGCAAACAAAGGTTATAAACAGAGTTCAGATGCTCTATCTGGTTACTTTCCTATTTTTCATACTTGTAACAGGTGTGCTCTTCTTTGCAGGATACGATATTTTGTTCGTACTCTTTACACTCACAACAGCAAACATTTTCCTTGTAATAGCTGCATCAAGCGGACATTCTCCATATGCATTTATGGGTGCAGGAAGAGAGCTTGTTCAAATGCTTGCATATGAGCCTATGGTACTTATTGCGGCAATCGGACTATATGTTATTACAAACAGCTTTAAGGTTAGCGAAATCGTTGTTCACAATGGTCTTCCTGCTATCGTTTATCTTCCGGGTATTTTCCTCGGCTTTATTTTCATCCTTACAATTAAGCTTCGTAAACACCCATTCGACCTTTCAACCTCACACCACGCACATCAGGAAATGGTTAAGGGTCTTACAACCGAATTCAACGGAATTATGTTCGCAATAGTTGAGATTACTCACTGGTACGAAACCATTTTCCTTCTTGGTATGTGTGCATTATTCTTCCTCAACAACCAATGGTGGAGCGTTATTCTTGCATTCGTATGTTTAGCGATTTGCTATTTTGTTGAAATTTTGGTGGATAACACTAACGCAAGATTGAAATGGAGAACAATGTTCGGCAACACTTGGATAGTAACGGCAGTGCTTGGAGCACTCAATCTTATCGTTATTGAAGTTCTAAAGGGCAAGGGGGTTATATAAATGGCAGATGTAACAAATTCACCTTGGATTATGCACTATGACGGAAGCTCCTGTAACGGATGCGACATCGAGGTTCTTGCTTGTCTCACCCCTCTATACGACGTTGAGCGTTTCGGAATAATCAACACAGGTAATCCAAAGCACGCAGATATTCTCCTAATTACAGGATCCATAAACTCGCAGAATGTCAGCGTAGTTAAACAAATATATAACCAAATGACAGAACCAAAGGTTGTTTGTGCAATCGGTATTTGTGCCTGCAACGGCGGCGTATTCAAGGATTGCTACAATATTCTCGGTGGTGTTGACAAGGCAATTCCTGTTGACATTTATGTTCCGGGATGTGCTGCAAGACCTCAGGCAATTATCGACGGAGTTGTAAAATCACTCGCACTTCTAAAGGAAAAGAGTGAAAAGCTTCAGGCAAATAAAAAATCAGTATGGGAGGCGGACAAGGTTGAATAATTATAACGATTTCCCTATTATTGAGGTTTCAAAGGACGAGCTCTACGATATTATGCAAAAGAAATACGAGGACGGCTGGCGACTTTCCCAGATATGCTCGGTTGCATTCGAGGGCTACAATGAGGTTACATATTCAGTAAACCTCGAATACACTATGGAAAACTACAAAATAAAGCTTCCTATTGAGGAGGAGATTAAGTCATTCTCCGACATCTTCCCTGCTGCAATGCTTTATGAAAACGAAATTAAAGAGCTTTGGGGTGTCAAGGTTGTCGGTATATCTATTGACTACCAAAACAGATTTTACAGAATCAACGAAGAAACACCATTCAAAAAGCCGATTAATGTAATCAAAAAGGAGGACACAAAGAATGAGTAAGCAATCAACAATACCCTTCGGTCCTCAACATCCGGTTTTGCCGGAGCCGATTCACCT
>CAMFPZ010000156.1 GCA_945979635.1 uncultured Eubacterium sp. | reverse complement strand
GAAATCTGCACACAAAATATCAGCCCGAATGTCAGAGAGCGTATTTTCGTAAGATCATATCCTATCAAGCTTTCTCATATTTTCCAATCAATTCTTGCAATTATTCTTCCTGCAATCATTGATATGTGTCCAAACGACTGGGCGGATATTGCTGTTTTCAAATGGATTATTCCAATCACATTCACATTCTTCTCGGTTACTACAATGATTTTTGCCGGAAGAATAAAGGAGCGTATCCCGCAGCCACCTATCGAAAAGAAGGTGAATATCAACTTCTGGGACGGTATGTTCGGCGTACTTCGAAACAAGTACAGATGGATTCAAACCATTGTCGGACTCTTGGACTCTCTCGGAAACGGAATGCTTGCATTCACAACTATCCTTTATCTTTACACCTTCCGTTTGACCGGTCTTACATACAGTCTTATTGTCGCACTAATCAGCTTTGCGGGAACGCCGCCCGATTTGTTTACGCCTTATTTCATCAAGCGTTTTTCATACAAGCAGGTTATGATTTTCTTCCAGCTCTCCCGTGCGGTATGTTATAGCTTAATTGTTTGCTGCTATTTGTTCTGCGGCGAAAATCTTGTGCTGTGCGGAACTCTTTCCTGTATTGTTTTGTTCATCACAGAAATGTTCCAAACCGTGCCGAAATCAATAAGCTACGATATGGGCGTTCGTGTAAACGACTACCAAATGTATCTATCCGGCGAGCGTCTTGAGAGCTTTTCGGGCGTATTCGGTTGGTTTACAGGTCCTATTACATCGTTTGTAGGACTTATCATCCCTATTCTGCTTTTGAAATTTGGCTTCAATACAAACTGGGATGTTCTCTTTATTGACGCATCGAGAATAAAGATAATTGTTGTACCTCTCATAATTGACATTATCGGTTATCTTCTTATGACAATTCCGTTCTTCTTCTGGGATTACGACGACGACAAGCAAAATAAGGTTATGGAGGTTTTGCGTAAGCGTGAAGAGGTAACAAGAAAGCAATACAACCTCGAGCACGGCATAACCGATGACGAGCAGGAAAACGATAATATTGAAGAGCAAGAGCTTGAGGAGGTGGTATCATGAGCAAAAAGAACAAGAAGAATACAGCACCTAATGATGACTTTCTGGCACAGGAGGCTGCCGAAAGCAAAAAAACCGCTCAAGCATACACCCTTGATATTCCGGATGACCAAATTTGGGAGTACCAAATTGAAGGACTTCAGGCTCCTCATATCAACAAGCCGTTCAAAAATGCAACCAGAAACAAAATAATAGTTGTCTTCGTTTTGATTATTGCAATTTTGGCAGCAATGTTCTTTTCTGTCAAAGCAGTTCATAACGACCTGTACGAATACAAGGAGCTTGAGGACGGGACATACGAGCTTGTTCATTTCTCGAATACAGGAAGCATAACCGACCTTACAATCGACTATGTTGTAACTGATTTCGAAACAGGCGAAAAGGACACCTCAAAGCCTATTACAAAGATTCACGAATATGCCTTCAACGGTGACGAAACAATCCACAATATCACCTTCGGCAAGGATGTCAGGGAAATCGACAGCAAATCCATTTACAGCTGCTGGTATGTAAGAAATATTTGGATAGACGACGAGAATCCATACTATTGCGACATCGACGGCGTTGTTTATAACAAGGATGTAACCGAGGTAATCTTTTATCCAAACTATCACGATTTGCAATTAATGATAGAAAACGGCTATGCCGAGGAGGAAATTGACAAGGACGGCAAACGCAAGTTCATCTCCAAAATAACAGACGACAAGGGCAATCTTGTTGACGAAAAAGGCAACAACCTTGTCGAAAGACTTTGGGGCACAAACAAGCTTTATGACGAGCAGTATTACCAAACCTACAACAAGCTATGCCGTACATATGTTATTCCGTCAACAGTAACATCAATAAACGAGCTTGCATTCGCATATTCAAATATTGTTGACCTCTACATTCCGGAAGGTGTCACAAAAATCGACAATATGGGAATCTTCAAGAACACGGTGCTCACAAATATCTTCACCTACACATCGAATTCACCAATCACTGACACAACCTACAAGGCTATTGACAGTATGACAAGCGTTTATGCTTCGCTTCCGAATTCACTCGAATACATCGGCTCCGATGCTCTCTACTACACGAGAGCCCTAAACTATATGTACCTTCCTAAATCAATAAGCACCATTAAGCACCACGCTTTCTGGGATGCTGTCTACAAGGAAGACAAGGAGCTTAGAGGAATTGCATACTTTGACGCTGAAAGAAGTGAGCAGGATTTCGAGGAGAATGTTGAAACGGGCGACCAATGGAGACCTATGTACGACTATATGGCGTTCAAGAAATCCGTGCCCGTAAATTACGGCGTAACCGAAAGAAAGTCGCTTTACAGCGACAATGTTCATCGCCAATATTATTGGGCTGTTCAATGGGTAATAAATAACTGTGATGAAGAAGTTAAGGCTAACAGCAGTTATTTAATCAAGGATTTGGACAACGACCTTACTCCCGAATTAATCATCAAGAATTACAAGGGCGATGGCGACAAAATATTGACTATGAAGCAGAATTACCTCGCAGATTACGAGGGCAACGCCGACTACGCGGACGACGAATTCTGCAAGCTGACAGATAACACACAGCTCGACAGCATTTATGAAATCACAAAGGCTGACAATGTAGTATACGAATAATTTTCATCTAAAAACGGTGGCTTGAAAATCCAAACCACCGTTTTTTTACTGTTGACAAAAATCGAAATGCGTACTATAATAAAGATACAAGGAGCTATCCGATAGACGGTTAGCCTAAGAAATCTTTTGAAAAAATATCCGCCAGAGACTTAGACAATTTACTGGCGGTTATTTTTTATATTAGGCAATAAAGAGCAATCCAAACCTGCCGAAAATGCTTGTATTAAAGCGACTTTTGAACTTTTCGCCGTCGCCTTACGCGAGTATGGCTTCCGTCTCAAAGCCCAAAATTCATCTTTACTGCAAGCATTTTCGGTCGAAGAGTTAAAATTGAGCTGATTTGTTCTTAATCAAGGCATAAAAACGCAGGAATACTTTTTGTATTCCGAGTATTTTTAACGCAGAGTAAGGGCAAATCAGCCAATTTTAACCAC
>CAMFPZ010000155.1 GCA_945979635.1 uncultured Eubacterium sp. | reverse complement strand
TACACAAGGAGTATCGTCGGCAGCGTCAGATGTGTATAAGAGACAGTTATGACAAGGTGGAGCTCAAGTTTGATAAGAGCTTTGTTGATAAGTATACAGGTATTAACATTTCTAATGAAACTATCCTTAAGACTCTTGCATCCCTCGGATTTGAAGCAAGCGAGAGCAATGATAATTTCAGCGTTGTGGTTCCTTCGTGGAGAGCAACAAAGGATGTTACCATTAAGGCTGACATTATTGAGGAAATCACTCGTATATACGGCTATGATAATTTCGAAATCAATACGGCAAATGCTCCTCTGTATCCTGTTAAGCCCGATGTAGAGAAAAGGGTTGAGGACAGAATTAAGGATTTGCTTGTAAAGAGATTTTCGCTCCATGAGCTTCATTCTTATGTTTGGGGATATTATGACGAGCTTAAGGCTCTCGGACTCGAGCCTCAGGGTGTAATAAAGCTTGACGGTGCAACAAACCCTAATATCGAAACTATTCGTAAATCCATTATCCCGACCCAGCTTTGTCAGGTGAAGAGTAATGTTTCATTTGCACCGCATTTTGGTATTTTCGAGGTTGGTAGAGTCGTTGAGGGAATCGACGAGAATAATCTTTGTATCGAACGCAAAAAGCTTGCTGTAACTCTTTACAGCAAGACTCAAGGTGTGGGCTCCCTTTATTATCATCTTCGTGATATTCTGGCTACTATGGTTGATGATATTAAGCATAAGCCGCTTTTCTTTGAGGAGGCACAGGCGGTTGACCCTTATCAGCATCCGAGAAATTTCAATAAGATTTTCTGTGACGGAGTGGAATTAGGTACAATCGGTATTCTTCATCCTGCTGTACAGAAAAAGCTTGATAAAAAGGCGGCTGTTGTTTTCGCCGAAATAGATGTTGAAAAGCTTGCACATATCGAAAACGCATCAATTTCTTATGAAGAGCCTTCGAGATTTCCTGAAATGGAAATTGACCTTTCCTTTGTTTCTTCAAGGTTTGCTCCTATTGCCGAGGCAGTAAAGCTCGTCAACAGTGCTCTTATCAAGAAGCTTGATGTAACAGATATATATGAGGACGAAAATGACGGAACAAAGTCAATCACAGCCCGTCTAACCTTTGCTCATCCGGAAAAAACTCTCACTCGTGAAGAGGTAAATGAGGTTACGGATAAGATTATTTCAATCCTAAAGGAAAAGGGAATCGAACTCAAGGGTTAATTAATATGAAACGCTTTAGGAGTGCAATGACACCCTAAAGCGTTTTATTTTTGCGTGTTATGTGCTAAATAATAATTGAAAACATACATATTCTTTGGTATAATATTACTATTAAATTACGAATGGAGTTTTTATATGTCTAATAAACAAACCCTGTTTTGCGGAACCTGTCCGGATTATCTTGATGAAAAATACATAAAGCAAGCAACTCCCGCAAACAGTGCACCTGCCTTTCGTATTCCGTCACTTATTAATGCCGATGGTGTTCTCGTTGCCGCTGTTGATAAAGGGGCAACCTCGCTTGATTGGGGTTATATTGAGCTTGCAGTAAGACGAAGCACAAATGGCGGTAAGGATTGGGATGATATAAAAACTATTGCAACCCCACCGGCAAGAGTTATTAATTCAAAGGCAGAAAATATTGCTACTGCATTTTATATCGACCCTTGTATGGCGTATGCAAAAAACGGCGAAATAATTATGCTCGTAACTTATTATCCCGAATCAAAGGGATTGCATAACAGGAAGCTGCTTGATAAGAAAAAGATTGCTTATGCAAAGTTTGATGATGCTATTTGTCCGTTGATTTATGACCGAGACGGAAACTATTTTTATATTCTTCCTGATGGTAAGGTTATTGACAGCTCAAAAAAGTCAACACGATATAGAGTCAATTTTACAGACGGCGAGCTTTATTTGGGAGATGAGTATATAGGAAATATTTTCCTTAATGGTGCTCGCGGAAAAAATATGAATTCAAGCGAAAAAACAACCTATGGTGCACCGTTAAAGGCAGTAAAGCGAAGCTATGTATTTATGCTAAAGAGCTCCGACAAGGGCGAAACTTGGTCAAAGCCTGTCGACATTACCGGCAGTATTCTTAATCAAGCAACTGACGGAACGTTCCTTGGTGTTGCACCGGGAAATGCTTTGACAACAAAAGAAGGAAGAATTATTTTTCCGCTGTATACTCTGAATGGTACTGTGTGCATTTATTCCGATGATAACGGCGAAACCTGGCACAGAAATAATAAGCAGACCTTTACTCCGAATATTGACGAATGGACGCTCGTTGAGGGTCCTGATGCAAATATCTATTCATTCAGCCGTGCAAAACGATATGGCAAAACACCTTTCGCTATTTCTACCGACAAGGGCATTACCTTTGAAAAAATGAAAAAGGTTCAGCCAAAAGCACCGAAGTGCCAAAAGAATGCTATTGTTATCGGCAACAGAGTATTTCTTTCACACCCGTCGGGCAAAACCAGGGAAAAGGGTGTTATCAGCGTTGGGGAGTTCAAATTCGACAAAAAGGGAATTTTTAAGGGAATTGACTGGAATAAAAATGATATTAAAATCACCGACGGCTTCTTTGCTTATAGCTGTATGACAAAGATTGATGAGCATACAATAGGCATTCTTTACGAAGACCAACCCGGCTCCCATCTTGTTTTCGAAACTGTAAAAGTATAATATTAAAAAAACGCCATAACAAATGCTTCGCTTCTTGGTTGAAACATTCGTTATGGCGACTTCTTTTTATGCATTTTTATTCGTTTTGCTTCGGTGTGGATTCTTCTGCTCTTTTATTTGCAACAAGAATCAGCAAAACCATAATTATCGTTGCAGCATACATCAAAAGTGAGATTGCAAAATATTTTGTTAATTCCTTTTTGCAATCCAGTGTCCTTTTGTATGCATTTTCGGTTTTAGCAGACATCTTATTTGTTCCAAAATTGATATCCGTTGAAGCATATAATTGGTATGTTTCGTTTGCTGTCTTGAATTCATTTCCTGATTTAATTGCGAAAACAGAAGTAACAATAGCCAAAATGAATACAATTACGCCAACAATTCCGAAAAATGCACTTGATTTCTTTGAGTTCATATTAAAACCTCCAATATTTTTTCAAAAAATATTATAACACATAATAT